>DATNRE010000548.1:0-3107 GCA_036703685.1 Candidatus Obscuribacterales bacterium | reverse complement strand
ATAGACGAGTTGTCCCCTGGCGAACCATGGGTTTAGGAATTGGTCTACAGTTAGTTTTAGCCTTTCTGGTTTTTCTATTTCCGCCTACAAGAACGGGCTTAGAATGGTTTAGTAGTCTTCTCGATAGTTTATTTTATGCTGCTGATACCGGGGCTAGATTTGTCTTTGGGAAAAATATTGTTCCCATTCCCGGGCAAACTCCCGATGTCAATTTAGGTTATATTTTTGCCTTTCGCGCCTTACCCACGGTGATCTTTTTCTCCGGTTTAATGGCACTATTATATAACTTAGGGGTGATTCAAGTTATAACAAATGTTTTTGCTAAGTTATTCTATAAAACCATGCGCTTAAGTGGGGCGGAAGCCCTAAGCGGGGCGGCTAATATTTTTGTGGGAATTGAAGCCGCCATTGTGGTTAAGCCCTATTTGGAAAAGATGACCCGTTCCGAATTATGTGCGATTTTAACCTGTTGTTTTGGAACGGCAGCTTCCTCCACTTTAGCGATTTATGTTAGTTTTTTAAAACCAGTTTTTCCTAATATTTTAGGTCATTTAGTTTCCGCTTCCATTATGGCAATTCCCGCCTGTTTTGTTATCTCTAAAATATTAGTACCTGAAACCGAAAGACCCCTCACATTAGGGATGCTCCCCGAAGAAAAAACCGAAGAAAACTTAGTTACCCATGAAGGCGAAAAACCTGAATTAGAAACCGTTGGCGGTGAACTTATAGAACGAGTTAGTCCCTTAGATTCCGCCATTATTGGGGCATTAGATGGTGTAAAAATGTCCGTTGCCATTGCGGCAATTTTAATCTTAATTTTGGGCTTACTGTCTTTAGTTAATCAATTCTCAGCTTGGTTGGGTTTATTACCCAGTCCAGTCGGAGACTTTTTTCAAGTAGTCACTTTAGCTAATATTTTAGGATTTATTTTCTATCCCGTAACGATTTTAACCGGGGTTCCCTTTGAGGACTCTTGGACAGCTTCTGTCATTATTGGTCGTCGTTTATTAGAAACAGCCATTCCCCCCTATCAAGCCTTAGCAGAAGCCGCCAAAGAAGGGTTAATTACCCCGAGAACCGTGTTAATTGTGAGTTATGCTTTATCGGGTTTTGCCCATGTTGCTTCGGTAGGAATTTTTGTTGGGGGGATGGTCGGTTTAGTCCCCTCCCGCCGGAAAGATATTTCCGAATTAGGCTGGAAAGCCCTATTGGGGGGAACCTTAGCCACCATGATGATTGCCTGTTTAGCCGGATTCTACGATAATGGCAATCCTAGCATTATGGGAGAACCTGCGGCCACTCCTCCGGCCATCAGTACCCCCGCCGCCCCAAATACAACGGTTTCCCCCGCCCCAACTCCCGCGCCGACGGCCGCTCCGACGGCCACTCCTTCTCCTAGACCGACTGTTTCTCCCTCTCCTAGATCTTAATACAGTAGGGGGAGCAGGGGAGGCAGGGGGAGCAGGGGAGGCAGGGGGAGCAGGGGAGGCAGGGGGAGTAAACTCTTTCTATTACCTATTACCTATTACCTATTACCTATTACCTATTACCTATTACCTATTACCTATTACCTATTACCTATTACCTATTACCTATTACCTATTACCTATTACCTATTACCTATTACCTAACCAAAAACACAAAATTAACACCTGATTTAACTTATTAGCATGACGAATATTGTTCTCACCCTGAGTATTGTAATTCTGGCTTTAATTGCCTTTATTTTTGAGTGGCTTCCTGTTGATTTAACGGCGCTTACCGTTACCGTTATTTTAATGCTTTTAAAGTTAGTCACACCCGATGAAGGAATTTCCGGGTTTGGTAACTCCGCCACCATTACGGTGATGGCAATGTTTATTTTAAGTGCTGGAATTACAAAAACCGGGGTAGTACAAACCGTTCGAGATTTATTATTAAAATGGGGAGGAACAACAGCCAGCCAACAAATTTTAGTCATGGGATTAATTGTTGGGCCGATTACCGCTTTTATTAATAATACGGCCGTTGTTGCAATTTTCTTGCCGATTGTAGAAGATTGGTGTCGTAGGCAAAAAATTTCCCCCTCTAAATTATTAATTCCCCTATCCTATTCGACGGTTTTGGGGGGGATGATTACGGTTATTGGGACTTCAACAAACGTTTTAGCTAGTGGTATTTCCAAACAAATGGGATATGGGGAATTTCAGTTATTTCAGTTTACTGTATTAGGAATTATTACTTTTACGATTGGGATTGTTTATTTAGCGGTAATTGCTCCTCGACTCTTACCTGACCGCAAACCCGCAAATTTTGATATTCTTCAAGCCGAATATGGTTTAAAAGATTACGTGAGTGAATTAGTTATTACCCCCCGTTCTAGCTTAGTCGGACAAACGGTTAAAGAGAGTGAAATTCAACGCAAATTTGACTTAGATGTGTTGGAAATTATTCAAAATAATATCCGGTTTGCTCAACCTTTAGCAGATAGAATATTAAATGTCGGAGATATTTTAATTGTTAGAAGTAGTCGCGAGGATTTACTCAAAATTAGAGATGAAAAAGGGTTAGATATTCTGCCTGATGTTAAATTCAAGGAAGAATCTTTAGAAACTATTTTGAGTTCTGGACAAGAAAAAATAGCCGAAGTTTTAATTTTATCTAATTCTCGATTAATCGGCACTACTTTAAAAGATTTAAGATTCCGTCAACGCTACAACGCAACGGTTTTAGCCATTCGTCGAGGTTCGGAATTAGTCCAAGGGCGATTAGGAAAAGTTACCCTCCGATTTGGAGATTTACTATTACTTCAAGGGCCAAAACAAAGTTTTATTGGGTTACAAACCACCCGGGAACTTCTGGTTTTAGAAGAACGAGATGTCGAAACATTGAGACAGGATAAAGCCTGGATTGCCCTGGCGATTGTTTTGGGTGTTATTATTCTAGCAGCTCTTGAAATTATGCCCATTTTGGTGAGTGCTTTAGCGGGTGTAATTTTAATGGTCATTACCGGATGTCTCAAACCCGGAGAAATTTATGGCTCCGTGCGTTGGGATGTGATATTTCTATTAGCGGGATTAATTCCTTTAGGAATAGCCATGAATAAGTCCGGTGCAACCCAATGGTTA
>DATNRE010000547.1:0-6791 GCA_036703685.1 Candidatus Obscuribacterales bacterium | reverse complement strand
TTTGGATTTAGATTTGATGATGATTTTGGTTAAATCTTTTATTCCTTCTCAGTCTGAAATCGATAAAATTAATGAATAAATAATGAGCCAGTTCTTGGGATGGGATGAAAGACAAATTTATTGTGATGACTTTGATCAATATTTCTGCGATAAACAATCTCAAAACCTAGAAATACTTAAAGATGCTTTAGAATCTTTCAGGGGGGCGAACGAGGATTTCTATTATCTAGTGTCTGAAAGCAGTAACCCAGAAACTCATTGCTTTGTTTTTCAACAAGATGAATTAATTCACCTGGGGTTGAAAAAAATAGCAAAATAGGGAATAACCGACCTTAGCCTTAAGTTAACAGTGATAGAAGTCTCCTCGCCCCTGCCAATTACAAAACTTCTTTGAGGTTTTGAGTGGATTCATTCAGTTTTTCACCGCCAACTTTTATTTGACTAATTCCTTTTGCGGTTTCATTCGCCCCGGAGGTTAAATTATTCATAGCTTGATTCACTTGTCCAATAGCTAGGGCCTGTTGATTGGAAGTTAAGGCAATCTGTTGACTACTTTGAAAAATTTGTTCAATAGACTTAGCCACATCTGCAAAAACTTGAGCGGTTTGGTGGGCAATATGTACCCCGGATTCTACATTTTTAGTCCCTTCTTCGGTGACAACCACGGTTGTTTGAATCATCCGTTGAATATCATTAACTAAAGTATTAATTTTCTGGCTCGATTTCTGACTGGCATCGGAGAGTTTTCTAATTTCCGAAGCCACAACGGCAAATCCTTTACCATGTTCTCCGGCTCGTACCGCTTCAACGGCGGCATTTAAAGCTAACATATTCGTTTGATTGGATAAATCACTGACCACATCCGAAACACTCCCAATTTGATGGGTTTGTTCGCTTAACTGTAGGATTTTTTCGGCAATGGATTCAACTTTAACTTTTAGGGTTTCTAATTCTTCTAGGGCTTTCTGAATGGCAAATGTCCCCTGTTCGACCCGCTCTAGGGCTTGTTTTGCCCCAAAAACCGCCCCTTCTGCTTGTTGCGCCGATTGTTGAGAGGAGGCGCTGAGTTCGTCCATGGTAACATTGGTTTCTTGAACGGAAGATAATTGTTGATTGGCAATCCGTTCTTGTTGATTAATGGTGGCAAAAATCTGACTGGAAAAAGCCGTTACCACCGCGACAACTTCTAGGATAGAATTGACTAATTTTTTGAATAAAATAACTCCAAAAACAATGAAAATTCCCCCGACTAACAGGGTGACGATTACCGCGACTCGAATAAAGTTATTAATCGGTTCTAAAACAACGGATTTAGGGACTTTGTAAAAGATGATAAAAGAATTTTGCCGGGTGATTTGATTGGGAAAAATCGTATTATAAGTCATAATATGATCATTATTGTCTGTCACCAAACCACTTTCTCCCGATAGCAGTTGGTTCACAATGGCTTCCGAGTAGTCATTTTTGATATTATTATTGTTATTGAGTTCAAACCCCCATTCCTGATCAGCCACCGAATGTCTTAAATAATATCCATCTTGATTAATCGCTGAAAACTGTTGCTGCATTTGTTCATTCAAGCTACTATTATCCGCGAGTTCAAAAAGACGTTCAACTAAAATATTTGCAACTACAATTCCTCGTTTTTCTCCCGCCTGATTATAAACTGGCGTCGCATACCGAATCACGGGTTTATATGGGATTTCAATTTGGCCATTATCTCGGCTTAAATTAATCTCAGAGACATAGATTTCTCCTGATTTGAGCCCTAAAGTTTGAGGAAAATATTCCGTAGAAGATACATTTCTTAACTGATCCGAGGGAGTGACTACCGCCTGATTATTCATCGCCCGCACTCTCACCAGTTCATTGCCTTTTTCATCAATATACCTGAGTTGATCATAATACCCTCGATTATTGATGAAAGAGGTAAAAATAATTTCTAGGCGATTATTCCAACTTTCATAGGTCGATTTATCTTCTGGATCAATACCCTTATTTGCCAGAGCTCGGATCATTCCTTGAATCGGGGGGGTTTCGCTGAGATACAAAATATCAGATTTAAAAACATCTAAAAATAAATTAATGGTTGCTCCACCACTCTGGGATTCATTGGTCATGGAACGAACCACCGAATCAATTAAATACTGACGAGAATTAACAATATTAAAAGAACTGACCGCTAGAACTGGAAAAACAATACTAGCAATGAGCAAATATAAAAATTTACTTTGAGATTTACCATACCCACCGAACTTTAACATATTTTTTTTAAAAACTTATGATTAATTTAGCTATAGATCATAGCATGATTTTTTCTGATTTTCAAAAAGGGAAGATTGGAGAATCTTCATACTGAAACTGTAATTTTTTTTAATTATATCTACCCTAATAAAGATCATACTTTAATAAAGTACAAGGTAAAGCCCCATTATAAACCGCAATTCTTCGAGATGTCCTTAAACCCACCTGTTTTCCCAAGGCTTTATTTCCGGTTAAAACATAGGCCGTCCAGCCCTTAAACCGTTGTTTAAAAACATCTCCCAACTGTTTATATAAAGGAGCCAAATCCTCGGTATTTCCTAGGCGTTCCCCATAGGGAGGATTACAAATAATAATCCCATGATCCGCCGGAGGTTCGACTTGAGATAATTCCATTTGTTGCAGTCGAATTTGTTTCGCTACCCCGCAGCGTTGAGCATTTTCATAGGCTTGATGAATCATATCTTCATCTTGGTCAGAACCGACAATCGGCGCGGTTAAGGTCGTTAATTGTCCGTCTAAGGCATCCTGTTTTAGATCTTCCCATAATTTAGAATCAAAATCTTTCCATTTCATAAATCCAAAGGTTTCTCGGAATAGCCCCGGAGCAATATTTAACCCTTTTAAACTGGCTTCTATGGGTAGGGTTCCTGACCCACATAAGGGGTCTAAAAATGGTAAATCAGGATGCCATTCTGCCATGTGTAGGAGGGCAGCGGCTAGACTTTCTTTTAAGGGAGCCAGCCCCACGGCCGGACGATATCCCCGACGGTGTAAACTACTGCCCGAACTATCTAAACTTAAAATTCCTTGATCGTCATGGATATGAAAATTAATCCATAAATCGGGATTATTAATATCAATATCTGAGCGTTCTCCAAATTCCAAACGCTGTTGATCAATGATGGCATTCTTAACTTGAAGGGCGGTAAAATGGGTATGGTTTAAAATATCATTTTTGCCTGTGCAGTTAACCGCAAAAGTATTCAGGGGTGAAAGATAGTTATTCCAATCAATATTTTGAATTTCCTGATACAACCGTTCCCCATTGGGACAGGGAAACTCAGCAATGGGAACTAATACCCGAAACAGAGTTCTTCCCCAAAGATTAACTCGATAAAGCAATTGGCGGGAACCGCTAAAATGAACCCCCGCAAAGTCGGGACGAACATCATGGGCACCTAAAGTTTCTAATTCTTGCGCTGCAACAAACTCTAAACCCTTGGCAACTGTGGCAAAATACTGGGTCATTATAGGGAACAGGGAACAGGGAACAGGGAACGGGGAGCAGGGGAGGCAGGGGGGCAGGGAACACCGGATAATACTTCTGGCTGTTTGATATTGGTATTAAAACGTTACAATCTGTTTAGGATTGCTAGATAATCCTATAAAAAAACTAGGGTTAGAAATAGCCAAAAACGTGACAAATTACCGCCTTGAACGTAGCAATATTAATCTCGATACATTCTTCAAAATTGCAAGTTTTCACAAAAAACGTATGTTTCCTTTTCGTCAGAAAGGACACCGGCGACTGGCCGTGTTTCGTCTCGGTGTCCTTAACTGGTTCGCTCCTCACACGCTTGTTACTCTATCCAAACCCGATCGCATTTGTCAACACCTAAAATATTTTTTTTTCTAATTTCAGGGGTTTAGGGCGTAAAATCAGGCTTTCGGGCTGACGGATGCCGATGCAAAATTCACCCCGATTGCGTAACGGTATCAAAGTCCACAAAAACTTGGCACAGAAATTGAGACAATATCGGGTTGATTGAGTAACCAATAATTCAGTGATTGATATTCTCTGGCTGCTGGTCTGTTCGGGCTTAGTTTTTCTGATGCAGCCCGGATTTATGTGCTTAGAATCGGGTTTGACCCGTTCTAAGAATAGTATTAATGTTGCCGTCAAAAATTTTGCCGATTTTGGCATTTCGGTGGCACTGTTTTGGGCCTTTGGCTATGCCATTATGTTCAGCAGGGCGGCCATGGGCGGGATTGACCTCCAGGCTTTCTTTTTTGATACCACCTCGAATCCGGGGCAAGCCGCATTTTTTCTGTTTGAAGCTATGTTTTGCAGTACCGCCACAACAATCGTTTCAGGGGCATCGGCGGAACGGATGAAGTTTGGAGCTTATTTATTAGTTGCGGCCTTAACCTCCGGCATAATTTACCCCATCTTTGGCCATTGGGCCTGGAATGGGATTGAAACCAACCATTTAATCGGCTGGTTGGGAAAACTTGGGTTTATAGATTTTGCCGGGTCTACCATTGTTCATAGCATGGGCGGATGGGTTTCTCTGGCGGTTCTGTTGGTCATTGGCCCCCGGTTAGGGCGTTTTACCCCGGATAAATCCCCTCAACCCATGCGCGGCTCTAACCTTCAGTTATCGGTATTGGGGGCGATGTTGCTGTGGTTAGGGTGGTTAGGATTCAACGGGGGCAGTTATTTACATTTAGATATTCGAGTCGCCACGGTGATTGTGAATACCATCTTAGCCGGGACGTCGGGAATGTTGGTCGGGGCGGTCTTAGGGTGGGTGTTACATCGGCGACCGGAGGTGGAACTGATTATTAATGGTTCCTTGGCGGGTTTAGTCGCCATTACCGCATCTTCCCATGTGATTTCGACTCCCATGGCATCGGTCATAGGTGGAGTGGGGGCGGCCGTCATGGTGTTAGTGTCCGTGACCCTGCAACGGTGGCGCATTGATGATGCCGTTGATGCGATTGCGGTTCATGCCGGGGGTGGAGTTTGGGGAACCTTGGCGGTGGGTTTGTTTGGAAATCTCCATCTCCTGAATACCGGGTTATCCCGTACGGAACAATTGCTGGTTCAAGTTTTGGGGATTGGAGTTTCTTTTATTTGGGGATTTGGCTTAACTTGGTTGATTTTATCGATTATCAATCATTACTTCCCGTTACGGGTTTCACTGGAAGCCGAAACAACGGGGTTAAATATTTCTGAACATGGAGCCAAAACCGAAATTTATGACTTATTTGAAGTCATGGAATATCAAGCCCGTACCCAGGATTTTAAACGACGGGTTCCCGAAAATCAATTCACCGAAGTCGGTCAAATTGGGTTTCGCTATAACCAAGTGATGGAAGCCTTGGAAGATTCCTTAAACCAAACCGAGGCTATTATTGAAAATGCCACGGATGCCATGATTACCTTTAGTAATCCATCGGGAGAAATTTTAAGGACTAATCCGACTGCGGAAGCTATATTTGGCTATTCAGCCGAGGAATTAGTAGGAACCTCAATCTTGCATTTATTGGACTGGCCGACTTCCCAGATTCAAGAGCAGAAAACCCTATTGGAAAAATGCCTATTACAAGGACGCCAAGAGATTGTGGGTCGTCGGGCAAATGGCTCTTGTTTCCCCCTGGAAGCCACAATTAATCAAGCTAAACTCGGCTATCAATCCTTTTATCTGGGAACTTTTCGGGATTTATCAGCCCATAAACGAGCCGAAGAAGCCCTACAACAAGCCGAAGAACGGTTAAAAACTTCTCTGGAATTAAAGCGAAAAAATGATGAACTTAAAAACACCCTGAAAGAACTTAAAAAAACTCAAATCAAACTGATTCAAAGTGAAAAAATGTCGAGTTTAGGTCAGTTAGTGGCGGGGATTGCCCATGAAATTAATAATCCGGTTAATTTTGTTTATGGTAATTTGATTCATGCCACTAATTACACTCGAGATGTGCTGAATTTATTAGATATTTATCAGAAAGAATATACTAATCCGAGTGTTAAAATTCAGCAAGAGATTGAATCGGTTGATTTAGAATTTCTCAAGGAGGATTTTCCTAAAATTGTCGAATCCATGCAGGTTGGGGCTGACCGGATTCGGGATATTGTGCGGTCTTTGAGAACCTTTTCTCGCCATGATGAAGCCGAATTAAAACAAGTGAGTCTTCATGATGGAATAGAAAGTACCTTGATGATTCTGAAAAACAAACTGAAACCCCAGGGGAAATTAACCGGAATTGAAGTGATTAAGGAATATGGGGATATTCCCTTAATTGAATGCTATCCCGGGCCACTGAATCAGGTCTTTATGAATCTGATTAGTAATGCCATTGATGCTCTGCATGATTCAATGATGCAGGATAAGTTTTCTCTGATATCCTGTGATAAGTCTAAGATTCAACCTCAAATTTCGATTAGAACTCTATTGGTGAATCACCAACAAATTATTGTCGAAATTGCCGATAATGGTTTGGGGATACCTAAAGAAATTCGGTCTAAGCTATTTGACCCATTTTTTACCACTAAACCCGTGGGAAAAGGCACGGGTTTAGGATTATCCATTAGCTATCAAATTATTGTCGAACACCATAAAGGTCGAATCTGGTGCGAGTCAGAAGTGGGAGAATACACTAAATTTTTGATCGAAATTCCGGTCAAACAAATCCTAGAGTCTAAGGTTCACAAAACCAGTGAACAGTTGTTGACCATTGACAGTTGACCCACAACTAAACCGGGCCTATAGTTGAAAACCAATGAAAAAACTGTATTGCTTAAT
>DATNRE010000546.1:0-5317 GCA_036703685.1 Candidatus Obscuribacterales bacterium | reverse complement strand
ATCTCGAACTCGGAAGTGAAACGCTGATACGGCGAAGATACTTGGCGGGTAGCCGCCTGGGAAAATAGCTCGGTGCCAGGTTAATATCAAACTAAAGCCTTCTTCCAGTGATAAATCGGGAGAAGGCTTTAGTATTTGAATGAAAATCTACTAAGTCCGACAGGACTTACGCAAATTTGGGGATGTAACCCTAAATTTAGGGGTAATTCATGAATTACCCCTACTATGGATAGTGGTGATGTGTAAGTCCTGTCCGACTAAAACGAATATCCATGGTAAGTTAGGGCAATAATGGCAAAAACCAGTAACAGTCAAACTCAAGACAACGGAACCTTAGAACAGAAGCTCTGGAAATCTGCTGATAAGCTGCGAAAAAATATGGACGCAGCCGAATATAAGCACGTTGTTTTAGGGTTAATTTTCCTTAAATATATTTCTGATTCCTTTGAAGAATTGCACCATAAATTTATTAAAGGCGAGGGAGAATACGCCCAAGTAGACCCCGAAGATAAAAACGAATATTTAGCGGAAAATGTCTTTTTTGTGCCGGAAAAAGCCCGTTGGTCATCTCTCCAAGCCCAAGCCAAACAGCCGGAAATCGGGAAATATGTTGATGAGGCGATGATTGCCATTGAACAGGAAAATCCGGGGTTAAGAGGGGTATTATCTAAGGTTTATGCTAAACAAAATTTAGATAAAACGTCCTTGGGCGGATTAATTGATTTAATCGGGAGTTTTAAATTAGTTAGTGAAAAGAAAACCTCAGCCGAACAGTTAGAATTAGACTTAGAACAGAACGTTAAAAAACTACAGCAAGCGGATGTTCTAGGGCGAGTTTATGAATATTTCTTAGGACAATTTGCCTTAGAAGAAGGGAAAAAGGGCGGACAGTTCTACACCCCAGAACCGATTGTTAAATTATTAGTAGAAATGTTGGAACCGTACAACGGGCGGGTATTTGATCCTTGCTGTGGTTCGGGGGGAATGTTTGTACAAAGTGAAAAGTTTGTTGCTAATCATCAAGGACGGTTAGATAATATTTCGATTTATGGACAGGAAAGCAACGAAACTACTTATCGACTGTGTAAGATGAATTTAGCGATTCGGGGGATTGATTCCTCTAATATTAAATGGAACAATGAGGGGTCTTTTCTGAATGATGCTCACCCGGATTTGAAAGCAGATTTTATTATTGCTAATCCGCCTTTTAATGATAGTGATTGGGGCGGAGAACTATTAAGAAATGATGGACGCTGGAAATACGGGGTTCCTCCAGTCGGTAACGCTAACTTTGCTTGGGTGCAACATTTCCTTTATCATCTCGCTCCAACGGGTAGCGCGGGGTTTGTGTTGTCGAATGGTTCCCTTTCTTCTAATACCAGTGGGGAGGGAGAGATTAGACAGAAATTAGTCGAACAGGACTTAGTTGATTGTGTTGTGATGTTACCGACCCAATTATTTTATAATACCGGAATCCCGGCTTGTTTATGGTTTTTGAGTCGTGATAAAAACGGCAATAAAAATCGCGATCGCAACGGAGAAGTATTATTTATTGATGGTTCTGAATTGGGAGAAATGATTAACCGGAGAAATCGAACCTTAACGGATGTTGATATTAATAAAATTGCGAATACTTACCATGAATGGAAAAAGAAAAATGGCAATTATCAGGATATTAAGGGTTTTTGTAAATCGGCAACTTTAGAAGATATTGAAAAACACAAGTTTGTGTTAACTCCGGGGCGTTATGTGGGGATTCCTGATGAGGTGGAGGATGAGGTAAGCTTTGAGGATAGGATGAGTGATCTTACAATGGCTTTAGGTGAGCAAATGCGCGAGGGTCAGCTTTTAGATCAGGAGATTAAAAAGCAGTTAGCCAAGGTCGGGTTTGAGCTATGACTTTGATGATGGCTATACCCGTTTCGCATCCAGCGAATATAATTCGTGGCTATACAGACAAAACCCGCCTACGCGGGTTAAAGACTATTAGTCCACGAAGGTGGACTTGGTTTGTGTAGCCACGATTTCTAATCGCTGGAATCACGATTTCTTGTGAGCAGATGTTAAAAAAACAAGGAGGTTTTATGACATTACAGGAAGTGCTAAAATCGGTTGATAATTTATCGATCGCGGATCAGGTTTTGTTATTGGAGCAGCTTAAAAAACGGTTTGCTCAGATTGAAGACTCTGATTCAGAAATCATTAATCAAGCGCAGAAAGAAAAATGGGTTAAAAGTTTAAGAGGGATGGCTGCTAATTCTAGGCTGAGTAGTGAGGATTTCGCCCAACAAAAGCAAGCAGAAATTGATTGGGAGGATAGAAACCGATGAAGGTTATCCTAGATGCTTGTGCTGTGATTGCTCTTGTTAAGGATGAAATAGGGGCTGATATTGTCGAGCAATATTTATTAGGACATGATGCTCAATGTATGATTCATAGTATTAATATTTGTGAGGTTTACTATGGCTTTTTACGAAGCGATGGGGAATCTTTTACAAAAGAAGTTATTAACAGATTAGAAAAAGCTAATGTGATTTTTAGTTCTGATTTAACTAGAGATTTTTGGCAACAAGTCGCTAACTATAAGGCAACTATTAAAAGGATTTCTCTGGCGGATTGTTTTGCTTTGACTTTGGCAAATCGGGAGGGGGGAATATTACTCACTTCTGATCGTAAGGAGTTTGAACCGATTATACCTTTGAATATTTGTCAGATTAATTTTATTCGTTAGTTAAAAAACAAGGAGGTTTATGATTACTTTTCAAGAAATAATTGATTCTATTGAGACTTTGACGGTGGAGGAGCAGGAACACTTATTTGAGTTAATTCGTAAACGGAGAATTGAGAATCGTCGGGCTGAAATTGCGGCTAATGCTCAAGAGGTTTTTAAGGCTGTGGAAGCGGGAACAGCGATGAAAGGAAGTTTTGAGGATTTGAGGTCGTATTTATTAGCAGAGGATGAGGAATGATCTTAACGACAGATGCGAGTTTTAAAAGAGCTTTTAAGCGGTTGGTTAAGAAAAATCCCCAGTTACAGGATAAGATATTAGGGGTTTTAGAGTTGTTGGGTAACGATCCTTTTCATCCATCTTTAAAGTCTCACAAATTAACGGGACAGCTTGAGGGTTTATGGGCTTGTTCGGTTACTTATGATTGTCGAGTTATTTTTGCTTTTAAGAAGGATGTAGAAACGGGTAACGATTTAATTGTATTAACTGATATTGGGAGCCATGATGAGGTTTATTAGAGATGGAGGTTTTATGACATTACAGGAAGTGCTAAAATCCGTTGATAATTTGTCGATCGCGGATCAGGTTTTGTTATTAGAGCAGCTTAAAAAACGGTTTGCTCAGAAAAATATAAATAATACTAATCAAGAAAATTTTTGGGAAATGACCTTGCGATCCCGTGAGCAGATGGAACGAGAAGAAATTGTTTTTACGGATGAAGATTTTGCTAATTTAAGGGATCGTAGTCCAGGTCGAGAGGTGGATTTCTGATTTTCAATATTTTGATGGGTTGAGAATAGAGAATTGGTTTAATATTAGTGAAGGTGAGGTTTGAGTTATGAGTGAGTGGAAAGAGACAGAAATTGATTTAATTCCTAAAGATTGGGAAGTTACTAAACTTGAAAACTTAGTTGATAACAAGCGAAGCATTTGTTACGGTATTGTGCAACCTGGACAATATGACCCTAAAGGAATTCCTATATTGCGTGTTAATAATATCAGGAATGGGAGAATTATTACCGATGATATATTAAAGGTTTCAAAAGAAATTGAGTCAAAATATAAGAGAACAAGATTAAAAGCTGGAGACTTATTAGTTACTTTAGTTGGTAATTTAGGAGAAACGGCTATAGTTAAACATGAATATATTAGTTGGAATCTGGCACGAGCAGTTGGATTAGTCCCTTTAAACAATACTGTTTCTAATCTTTGGGTAAAATATTGTTTTGATATTCCCTATATTAAGCATTGTATAAAAGCATGGGCTAATACAACTGTTCAACCTACGCTTAACTTGAAAGAATTAGCACAGTTACCAATACCAATACCACCTATTAATGAGCAAAAATCTATAACGAAAGTTATCTCTTGCCTTGATCGCAAAATAGACAACCTCCGCCGCCAAAACCAAACCCTAGAAAAAATCGCGCAAACACTCTTTAAACATTGGTTTATTGACTTTGAATTTCCCAACGATGACGGCAAACCTTATAAATCATCCGGTGGGGCGATGGTTGCTTCTGAGTTGGGGGATATTCCCGCAGGTTGGCGTGTTGGTGTATCGGGAGAAATTATCAATCTACAAGGAGGTTTTGCATTTAAAAGTGAGGACTTTCAAGACGTAGGAAATCATGGAGTAATTAAAATAAAAAATATATCAGATAATATTGTAGATATTAATAAAACAGATTTTATATCTGATTCAGTTGCTTCTAAAATAAATCTCAAGTTTAAATTGTCATCTGGAGATATTTTAATTGCTATGACTGGCGCGGAAGTTGCCAAAATTGGCGTTGTCCCTAAGACAAGAAATTCATTTTTTTTGAATCAACGAGTAGGATTGTTTCAAGAAAAAATCAATGGGGGTAAACTCTACATATACTATCTTTTTTCGAGAGAAGAATATCAAAAAGCATTACGTGATAGAGGAAGTGGTAGCAGTGCCCAACCGAATATTAGTGCTTCTGATGTTGAAGATATAACTATTATTATTCCTACGCTAAGTATTATAGAAAAGTTTGCGAATATTGCTGGCTATTTATTTATAAAGAAATGTGAAAATCTATTTCAAATTCAAACCTTAACTCAAACTCGTGACACTCTATTACCTAAATTAATGAGTGGTCAAATTAGGATTAAGGAAGGTGAGAGTATAATAGAGGAGGTAAAATGAAACTACCCAATCCTGAAAATGCAATTATTGATGAACAGAAACTAGCGGGTTATTCCCTCAACCCTAATCATTCAGAGGGAAAACATAAAGCCCGTGTCTTCAAATCTGCTTTAAACTTAACGCTTGACAACCTAGACGAACTCAAAAACGCGCTTTTATTTGCAGTCAAAACCTATGATGCTATCCCAGATAAAACTAACACTTATGGACAAAAATATATTATTGATTTTCCGCTCACACGGGAAAACAAAACCGCTATTATCCATAGCGTTTGGATAATTAGAAATAACGAACAAATCCCCCGCTTAGTAACTTGTTACATTCTTTAAGGAGAACTGAAAATGAAACTTTTAGATGTTGTGGCTTTATTAGAAAACTTACCCGAATTAGAACTCTATCGAGGACAAGTTGGCAC
>DATNRE010000545.1:0-5726 GCA_036703685.1 Candidatus Obscuribacterales bacterium | reverse complement strand
GAATGATTAGGCTAATTGACCAAAACTTTCCAAAGAAGAAAAGTACAGTTCAAGCCAAAGTCATCAGATATGCCGATGATTTTATTGTGGTTAGTCCACAATTAGAAATCATACAACAGTGCAAAATTGCCATCGAAGAATGGTTAAAACCCATAGGGTTAGAACTGAAACCAGTCAAAACCCGAATATGCCACACACTGAGAGAAATCGAAGTAAATGGCGAAAAGGTAGCACCAGGATTCGACTTTCTAGGTTGGAATTTCCGGCAATATCCAGTTGGTAAACATCACTCTGGGAAAAAGAATAATGGGAAATTCATAGGATTTAAACTCCTAATAAAACCTAGCAAGAAAGCAATTAAAGCTCACACGGACAAGGTAAAGGAAGTGATTAAAACTCACAAAACTGCACCCCAATACGCATTAATCAAACACCTGAATCCAGTCATTAGAGGATGGTGTAATTATCATTCCAAAGTCGTTTCCAAAGAAACGTTCTCCTCACTAGACCACATGACATGGCAAAGATTGAGAGCATGGACAGTCAGCAGATGTGGCAGAGCAGGTCATGGAAAACTGAAAAACTATTTCAGAAAAGATGATAACAAAGCATGGAATTTTGAAACCAAAGAAGGTTACAAACTTTTAACCCATGCCGATACACCCATCATCCGCCATGTAACGGTAAGACCTGAATCATCACCATACAACGGAGACTGGACATACTGGAGTACAAGAAAAGGAACATCATTCGATGTACCCAAAAGAGTAGCAATTTTGCTCAAAAAGCAAAAAGGTAAATGTAACTTCTGTGGACAATATTTCACCCCAGAAGATATTGCAGAAATCGACCATATCATCCCTACGTCTTTAGGCGGAAAGAATGACTATAAAAACCTGCAATTACTACACCGCCATTGTCACGATATTAAAACATCAACTGATGGGTCTTACAACTCAAAAGAAGATGGATGCTCTGATGATAACAGTCAACTAGACTAGGAGCCGTGTGCGGTGAAAGTCGCAAGCACGGTTCTGAATGGGAGTCGGGGGTTGTAAAGCCCCCCTCGACCCCTAATATTAATCAACCTGGGTTAATAATGGATGTAGCATGGATCGGACTGAAATAGTGGGACAATCCCCGCTCGAATAAATTCCCTGGATGTTCCATCAGTTTTATGTCCTTGCTTCAACAAATGTAACATTTTTAGGTGTACCGATGTGTTTAGCGATTCCAGGTCAATTATTGAGTATTTCCGGGGATGACCCCTTGGAAAAAGTCGGCAAAGTTAGCTTTGGTGGAATGGTCAAAGAGGTCAACCTGGCCTATGTTCCAGAGGTTCAAGTCGGTGACTATGTGATTGTTCATGTGGGTTTTGCTTTGAGTATTGTGGATGAACAAGCCGCGCAACAAACCTTAACAGACTTAGAACAAATGGCCGCAATAAGTTAAAAAACGTTAAGCGATGATCCACTTTCTACCCGTTTTATTAGATGATCTAAAGCAATAACTCAGGGAAAGTAGACCTCAAAAATTCTTAATCAAAACTTAAGGAGGTTTTAATCTCGATTAGGATTTAACCTGAGAAATTCTCAATTCAACAACGACGGAGATCATTAGAGAAAGCTGAATTAATTGTTAAGGAAAATTCTGTCCGTTTAACTACAGAACTACAATCATTGTAAATTCAAACTCAACATCAGCCAGAATGAATTCAGGCGCGGAAATTACCACAATAATTCTGTAGAAAAGCGGGCGATGCCACAAAGTGGCGGCTACGCCATCGCATCAAATTTTTATTAAAGAGAGGAATTTCAAGAATGAATACAAAAAATTATGCAACCCTCGATGGGAACGAAGCCGTTGCCCGTGTTGCTTATCGTTTGAGTGAGGTGATCGCCATTTATCCCATCACCCCCTCCTCACCCATGGGAGAGTGGGCCGATGCCTGGGCCTCCGTGGGGGATAAAAACCTCTGGGGAACTGTCCCAGCCGTGGTGGAAATGCAAAGTGAAGGAGGAGCAGCCGGAGCCGTACACGGAGCCCTACAAGCGGGTTCCCTGACCACCACCTTCACGGCATCCCAAGGGTTGATGTTAATGCTCCCCAACCTCTACAAAATTGCCGGAGAGTTAACCTGTGCGGTGATCCAAGTCGCCGCCCGTTCCCTAGCCGCCCAGGGGTTATCGATTTTTGGTGACCATAGTGATGTCATGGCCGCGAGGGCCACGGGGTTCGCCCTGTTGTGTTCGGCTTCGGTGCAGGAAGCCCAGGATATGGCCTTAATTGCCCAAGCCGCTACCCTAGAATCTCGAATTCCGTTTATTCACTTCTTTGACGGATTTCGGACTTCCCATGAAGTCCAGAAAATTGAACTTTTAGAGGATAGTGATATCCGAGAATTGATCGATGATAAATACGTTTATGAACACCGCAACCGCGCCCTAACTCCCGACCGTCCCGTCCTGCGAGGAACGGCCCAAAACCCCGATGTTTATTTCCAAGGGCGAGAAACCGTTAACGTTTTTTATGATAAAACCCCCGAAATTGTGCAACGGGCAATGGATAAATTGGGGCAGTTGACGGGACGCAATTATAAACTATTTGAATATCACGGTGCTCCCGATGCGGAACGGGTGATAATTCTCATGGGTTCGGGTTGTGAAACCGTCCATGAAACCGTAGATTATTTGAATGCCCAAGGGGAAAAATTAGGGGTATTAAAAGTTCGATTATATCGACCTTGGGATGGGGAACAATTAATGGCTGCCCTGCCCGAAACCGTAAAAGCGATCGCGGTTTTAGATCGCACCAAAGAACCCGGTTCCAGTGGAGAACCCCTCTATTTAGATGTGGTTACGGCCGTTCAAGAGGTGATGTTAGGAGATAACGACACCCTTAAAGCTAAGATTAATAATCTTAAAGCCTTGGTAGGCGGACGTTATGGCTTATCCTCTAAAGAATTTAACCCCGCCATGGTTAAGAGCATTTTTGAGAATTTAGCCCAAACTAAACCCAAAAATCACTTTACTATTGGCATTAATGATGATGTTAGCCACACATCCCTAGAATACGATCCCAATTTCTCCACTGAACCCGATAGTGTGGTGCGGGCAATGTTCTATGGGTTGGGAGCCGATGGTACGGTGGGAGCGAATAAAAACTCAATCAAAATTATTGGGGAAGAAACCGATAATTATGCCCAAGGTTATTTCGTTTATGACTCCAAAAAATCCGGGGCGGTGACCGTCTCTCACCTGCGTTTTGGCCCCGAACCGATCCGGTCGATTTATTTAATTAGTCGGGCTAATTTTATCGGTTGCCATCAATGGACATTTATCGAAAAATTAGACGTTCTCCAATGTGCCACCGAAGGCTCAACCTTCCTCTTAAATACTCCCTACGGCCCCGATGAAGTTTGGAACTATCTGCCCTTAGAAATTCAAGAAGAAATTGTCAGAAAAAATATCAAGTTTTATGTTATTAATGCCAACCAAGTCGCCCGGGATAGTGGGATGGGCAACCGCATTAATACCATTATGCAGGTGTGTTTCTTTGCTTTAGCCAAAGTATTGCCGAGGGAAGAAGCGATCGCCAAAATTAAAAAAGCGATCGAAAAAACCTATGGTAAAAAAGGCGCGGAAATTGTGCGGTTAAATCTGAAAGCCGTTGACGATACCCTCGAACACCTCTATGAAGTCAACGTTGCCAATGTTGTAGAGACGTTGCAGGCAACGTCTCTACGGCGGGCCGAACCCGTAGCCGTCGGAGCCCCAACCTTTGTTAAAGAAGTTGAAGGCATGATGATCGCCGGACGGGGGGATGATTTACCCGTTAGTAAACTGCCCTGTGATGGGACTTATCCCACCGGAACCTCTAAATGGGAAAAACGCAACGTTGCCCAGGATATCCCCGTTTGGGATGCGGATGTCTGTATCCAGTGCGGTAAATGCGTCATGGTTTGTCCCCATGCCACCATTCGGGGTAAAGCCTACGATGAAGCAGTCTTAGAAAACGCCCCGGCCAGTTTCAAATTTACCGACGTCAAGGATAAAACCTTTACCGGGGAAAAATTCACCATTCAAGTGGCCCCGGAAGACTGTACCGGATGTGGCATTTGTGTGGATGTTTGCCCCGCCAAAAATAAATCCATGCCGTCGAGAAAAGCGATCAACATGGAACCCCAGTTACCCCTGCGGGAACAAGAATCGGCCAACTGGGACTTTTTCCTCGGCATTCCCAACCCCGATCGCCTCAAATTACGGCCCGACATGATCCGGCAACAACAATGGCAAGAGCCGTTATTTGAGTTCTCCGGCGCCTGTGGTGGCTGTGGTGAAACCCCCTACATTAAGTTAGCCAGTCAGTTATTTGGCGATCGCATGATCGTCGCCAACGCCACCGGATGTTCCTCTATTTATGGCGGCAACCTACCCACCACCCCCTGGACAACCAACGCCGAAGGTCGTGGCCCCGCCTGGTCTAACAGCTTATTTGAAGATAACGCCGAATTCGGTTTAGGGTTCCGAATGTCCATTGACAAACACGCTGGGTTTGCCCTGGAATTGTTACACAAACTCGGCGGTGAGGTTGGGGATAATTTAGTTACCCAAATTACCGATAACGCCCAAAAATCCGAGGCCGATATTTGGGAACAACGGCAACGGGTGGTTCAACTCAAAGAAAAACTTCAAGGACTCCATTCCCCCGACGCCCAACAGTTACTCAGTTTGGCCGACTATTTAGTGAAAAAATCCGTTTGGATTATTGGGGGAGATGGTTGGGCCTATGATATTGGTTACGGAGGCCTAGATCATGTGATTGCCACGGGCCGGAACGTCAATATTTTAGTTCTGGATACGGAGGTTTATTCTAATACCGGCGGTCAGTCCTCGAAAGCGACTCCCCGGGGGGCCGTTGCTAAGTTTGCGGCCGGTGGTAAACCCTCGGCTAAGAAAGACCTTGGCCTAATTGCCATGACCTACGGGAACGTGTATGTGGCGAGTGTGGCGATGGGGGCCAAGGATGAACATACCCTGAAAGCGTTCTTGGAAGCGGAAGCATACGAGGGGCCATCGTTGATTATTGCCTATTCCCACTGTATTGCCCACGGAATCAACATGGAAACGGCCATGAGTCATCAAAAACAACTGGTGGAAAGCGGTCGTTGGTTACTGTATCGCTATAACCCAGATTTGAAGGAAGCAGGCAAAAACCCGTTAATTTTGGATTCTAAATCGCCTAAGAAACCCGTTGAGGCGTCGATGTATGCGGAAAACCGTTTCAAAATGTTGACCAAGAGCAAACCCGCCGACGCCAAACGGTTATTACAAGAGGCACAAAAGGACGTCAGTACCCGTTGGAAAATGTATGAATACATGGCCGCCCGTCCCTTAGAAACGAAGGGGAATAACGGGGCTACTGAGGCTAAACCCGCCCCCACTTCGGAAGGGACACCGCCGGAAACTACACCTGTATAAACAAGAGCAAAAACCAGAAACCGGGTTTCTAACTAACTGTTAGTTATTATCCTAATCTAGGAAAAGAAACTCGGTTTCTAACCCCCCAATACTAAAACCAGAAACCGGGTTTCTAACTAACTTTAGTTATTATCATAATCTAGGAAAAGAAACTCGGTTTCTAACCCCCCAATACTAAAACCCAGAAACCGGGTTTCTAACTAACTTTAGTTATTATCACAATCTAGGAAAAGAAACCCGGTTTCT
>DATNRE010000544.1:0-3714 GCA_036703685.1 Candidatus Obscuribacterales bacterium | reverse complement strand
GGAAACAATAGACGAGTCAACAGGAGAGGGGATTTTAAACTTGTATTATATTGGTAGTCATGATGAGGCTTATAGTTGATATAGTTTTGATTTTTGAAAGTGCGATCGCTCTTATTTTCCTAAAGTGCGATCGCCTCATTTGTTGTGTTGCGCCGCAATGCCAGCGACCAAACGGAACTATCAACAAGAACATTCATAAGGTTTGTTGCTGTTGCTTGTAGTTATAATCTTCATCGTAGTCAATAGTACCAAACAATTCTAATATTTTTAGTTGTTTGCGACGTTGAATGTACTCGCGTAAAGCTGCTTCAATTAATGTAGTAGGTGTTGAATGGTTACTCAAATCAAGGGCTTCTTGAAGAAGATTTTTGTCAATTTCGAGCGTAGTTACCATGTATTTTCCTCCTGCAAGTAGGGTATGACACAATTGCCACAAGACAATACTGTAATTCTAGTGTAGCACTGAAACTCCTTTAAGGGGCGATCGCTTCTCTCTAACTTCTATTCCTACGTTTCTAAGCAACTGCGAGTTCATATTGCAGAACTAAAATTTCATCTGCTTTTAAAATAGCCATTAATTGTCCTCAATTTTTCTTGCAACGGAGATGATGGACTATTGCGTTTTAATTCTTCCACCCTAGCTCTACTTTCAGCAGTGCGACGATCAATTTCTTATCTATGATTGTTTTGATTGATTTATAATAATCTGCTTAATTCTTTCCCAATTGATAGAGGTTGATAGCCTAAATTAAAGGCTTTAGAACTATCTAAGGAAACATCGGGAGGACGAGGGGCAAACATTTTAATATCTGCTTGAGAACAGGGTTGAATTAAATGTTTAGGCAGATCTAAAATATCAGCCATGAGTAAGCCAAATTCATAACGAGAAATCCTTTCTTTTCCCCCTAAATGCAGAATTCCTGATGTAGTTTCCAATGCTAATAATAATCCCTTAGCGGCGGTACTTCCCCCTACGGGAGTTCTAAACTCATCAACAAATAGATTTAAGACTTTTCCCTCTTTTAGTGTTTTAATAAAAGGCTGAATAAAACTGGTGGCATGGTCAGGAACATCCCCAAACATTAAGGGCATTCTACAAATTGCTGTTCGAGAATAGCGTTCTAACATTCCCTGTTCAGCTAATACTTTTTGTTCCCCATAATAACTAATGGGTGATACGGGATCGGTTTCCGTATAGGGTGGATTTAAACCATTAAATACTAAGTCCGTTGAAGTGAAAACACAGGGAATATTAAACTCAGTACAGAGGTTGGCAATTTCTAAAGAAGCAATAACATTAATTTGATAGGAGATGTCAGGATACTGTTGACAAAAGTTAGGTTGAGATTGAGCCGCCGTATGAATAACGGCATCGGGTTTAAGGTCTTGAAATAGTGTTTTCAGAGCTTGAATATCCGTTAAATCTGTTTTTAAAAAATTAATATTAGGAAGATTAATAGTCTTAGAATGAGTTAAGCCGTAGACTTGCCATTGAGTTTGAGCCAGTTGGCAAAGATGCCATCCTAAAAAACCACTAGCTCCGGTAATTAAGAGTTTATTCATGATTAATATGATAGACTATAGAGCTTGAACGGCGATCGCTTCTTCCATCCCAAACCATTAAGATCTAACGGTGATTATTTTCGATCCATAAAACCTATTATATCAGAAAATTAGGATAGAATTGAACGTTAAGGATCACCTAGAATAGTATTCAGTCAACTGGAATAAAAACCCTCGATGTTTAAATATTAATACCCATGAATGAACTGGCGCTAAAGTGGACAGAAGCTGGTCAGTCCCACACCCACATCCTGAATGATCAAAAAATCTATCGGGTTGGACGAGATCCCACACGCTGCGATATTGTATTATCCCATCCCACGGTATCGGGATTACATATTGAAATTTTTTTTCATCCAGCTAATCATAAATTCTATCTAAAAAATTTACGAGAAACTAACCCACCGATGATTAATAATCAAAAGTTAATCACAGGTGAGGTTATCTTAAATTCGGGAAATAATATACAATTAGGAGAGCAGGAATTAGAAGTTATTACCATTGATTTTGAACCCTTTTTAATGACACCAACTCGATTATTTTCCCCCGATGAACTAACACCAAAAGCCCCAGTTAATCCCAATTCTGTACAATATGGTTTACAGTGTCCTAAGTGCGATCGCGTTTCCTCTTATGAACAGTTAAATATAGGTTGTCCGTGGTGTGGAACGTCCTTAGCAGCAGCAGTAAGTGTGGTTTTATCCAGTTAATCAATCAACCTAAAAAGTTAAGACAAAAAACGGATGCAAATTCGACTGAGTTGGCAAAACTTAGAAACAGGAGAATGGCGAACCCCAGTTCTAACCCTACCCATTGCATTAGGAAGGGTTTTTGAACGAATGCCTTCTACGGTGAATGGAGAAAAGGTTTCTCGGATTGTTTTAACGGGGGAAAAAGTTTCCCGATTTCATGGATTAATTACCTGGGAACAAGGAAACTTAATGTTAACCGATACTGGAAGCCGAAATGGGATTTTAGTCAATGGAATTATACAAACTCGTTGTTGTATTCAAGAGGGAGATACTTTACAAATTGGTGAATATAATATTACGATTTCTTTTATTACCCGTACCTTTACAATTCCCAATCAAAAATCATCCCAAATTTCCTTTAGTCCTCAAACGGATTTACCCGATTCAGGTATTTCTGTACCCACCCTTTCCCCACCCTATCAGGAGAGCTTTCCCCCCCCATTCTTTCTCGATCCCGTTCAAGTTTCTTTAGCCCAATTACAAGCTACGGGATTACCCATTGAGCCAATCGATTATCTAACCATTGGGGCAGGATTAGGGAGTTTTATTTGGGTTGATACCCTGAGAATTTCCGGTGTTAAATCTAATCAAATTATGGCGTTAGGGATGGAAGATAAACCCTATACTCGTTATCAAAGATTGTGTTTAAATTCTCAAATTCCTACCTATGAACGGTTGCGGTCTAACTCCGATTCCTGTCCCGATAATCTTTGGGGCTGGCCGAGTTATGCCCTACGAGAATCCTATACAGAATGGCGTAAAGGCAAATTTTCCACCGCTTTAAATTTGCTTTGGCAAGTATTTGCTGAACCGACTTTTTCCCAAACCTATACCCCCCGTTCGGGTGATGTTTTTGAGGCAATTGATCAAGAAGCTCATCGGATTGGGTGGTCGAAAATCTACCGCTATGGACGGGTTAAAAATATTAGAAAAACCACCGATGGACGTTATGTAATTGCCTATTCTTGTTCCACAGAAAATCGTCGAGATCATGGTTTTATCATTGCCCAATATGTTCATTTAGCAACGGGTTATCCGGCGATTCAATTTCTTCCCGATTTACAAACTTATCGAGAACAAACCCAGGATTTTAAATCCGTTGTCAATGCCTATGAAGATCATCAACATATTTATGATCATTTAGAACAATCGGGGGGAACAGTTATTATCCGGGGTCGGGGAATTGTGGCTTCTCGAATTTTACAGCGTCTTTATGAAGCGAGGGCGAGAAATTCTCAGATTGAAATTTTACATTTAATGCGATCGCCCAAAGCCCAAGGAAATCAATTTCAAAAAGCTAAAAGAACTATTGAAAATCATTTTGAATTTCAACCTTTTAACTGGCCTAAATCCTGTTGGGGCGGTGACTTACGCCAACAATTAGAAATAGCTAATCCCC
>DATNRE010000543.1:0-3380 GCA_036703685.1 Candidatus Obscuribacterales bacterium | reverse complement strand
TGACTTGATGGGAATCCCTGCTAAATATTTAGCCAATTGGATGATTGAAACAGAAGAAGGCTACTTTTTAAAACTACCTTCTGGTAATGTGTTTAAGCTAATTAGTGTCAATGCAAATGAGCGAAATTCCATCAAAGTTTTTGAGGCTAGTGATTGTGTGGGTATTGCTAAAGATTTATTAAAGTATCCTGGTGTACTAAAAAAAACAAAAACAAGCTCAATCATTGATTTTTTAACTTGGTTTCATGTAGAGGGGTTCTATACTCAAGCATACAGTTTAATCAATCGCGTCTATAGTGACCGCGACAGTCAGAAACTTCAATACTGGAAACAAAATCGACAGTTAGGTATACCATGCAGAAAAGATTACAGTAGTTATATTCACAGTCAAGATCGTCAACATGGTAAATGGACTAATGTTATATATCAAGGTTTATTTGGCTTCAAGGCTGCTGAGATGAAGCAGATATGGGCAACTCAGGCAGGAAGTGCAAATATCGCGAGAAATCATATTCCTGAAGCGATGGGACTTCAAGCTGTGTGTCACTGTGAAAGGTTAGTTATTTTACTAGGGTTAGATAATCTTTGGGAAGCTCATGCTGAAGCGATTCGACTTACAAGAAAAAAATTTAGACTGGATCTAAATTCAGCAGCTTAACTAGATGTAAAAAGACTTACGCAGAAATTCTACAGTTAGTTTGCTATGATATCTGCGTAAGTTTAAATTTAGTTTTTTATTTCCCCTTTTAATAACCAAATCCCACTAAATGTCATCCCCGAATCATCCGGTTGAACTAATAAAAAATGTAATCCTTTTGCCAACTGTTTTCTAACTTCAAAGGTTTGACCAGCCTGCGTAACTTCGGAATCCTCAAAAGTTGCCATCACCCAACGATCAACTAAGCCAGATTCCAAGATTAATCCATGGGGAGAACCCGCCATATAATTGCAAGCAAAAGGTTGAATTTCCTCTAACCATCTGGCTAATCGCATTGATTTCTTACCCCCATTAATAATAATTCCAGGAATTGCTACAACCGAAGCTAGTCCCATATTTATAGGTAAAAAATGATCGGGAATTTGTAGAATTGGGATCGGACGGTCAGCAAAAAACTCTTGCAAATTGCCCGCAGCAATACTTGCAAATTGCCAGCGATCGCCCCATAATTGATCGGGTAATGGTAAAGGGGGAAGTTGATCTAATTTCAGAGCTTCATAGGATTCCCCCGTATAATATTCTGAGTCAGAATATTGTTTTGACCGTTCAGTTAACCATTGTTTTAAGGCTTGCGTATTTCTATCGGGTTCCACTACAATTTCTAAGACCTTGCCCGCTTTTTCTAAGAAACTTAAAGATTGGGGACGAAATACTTTAATTTTATCAGGTTTTTGAGTTAAACTTAAGGGCCGCAACTGTTCGATTAACCAAGTTGAATTGGCTTGGGACTGAGGACACATCGCTATCAACTCAACCTTCCGAGTTTCGTCACAGACTAACAACTCCCAAAGGGGTTGTCCGCTTGTATCCTTGAGGGGACGACGATAAAAATCAGCTTGCCAAATTACCATACACACAAAAAATCCTAATATTCTTGTTGAAAACTATTTTCTATTTTCAATTCTAAGGTTAATATTGATCAAATGAAGATTAACAGATGTCGGATTCCATTACTCAGGTTAGAGGGATCAGATTTCTGTTTATGATTCTAGCTCCTCTCGACCCCCTTATAATTAGAAGGGAGATATTCTTAATTCATTGGGTTATAAAACTATGAATCCTGCTTTGACACAATATGGTGAACGGATGTCCCATTTAACGGGAGTTCGTGCCATTATGAAAGATATTATTGAAACCTTAAGATCAGGAAAGGGAAAAGAGTTTATTAATTTAAGTGCAGGAAATCCCGTAATTTTACCGGAAGTCGAACAACTTTGGCGAGATTGTACGGCGCAATTACTCTCAAGTCCTGAATATGGAGAAGTGGTTTGTCGGTATGGTTCTAGTCAGGGATATCAACCTTTTATTGATGTAATTGTCGAGGATTTTAATTCCCGTTATGGATTACAATTAACCGAGCGTAATGTTTTAATTACTCCCGGAAGTCAATCGATTTATTTTTATGCGACTAATGCCTTTGGGGGATATACCACCGATGGCAAACTGAAAAAAGTTGTTTTGCCTTTAAGTCCTGATTATACCGGATATGGGGGAGTTAGTTTAATTCCTGAAGCGGTTTTTTCCTATCAACCTACCTTAGATATTGATGAAGTTAATCATCATTTTAAATATCGTCCTGATTTTAGTCAATTAATTATTGATGAAACCACAGGATGTGTTATATTTTCCCGTCCTTGTAATCCCAGTGGTAACGTTTTAACAGAAGAAGAAGTTAAAAAAATTGCCAATTTAGCGGCTAACTTTAACGTTCCTGTGTTTATTGATTCTGCCTACGCTCCCCCATTCCCTGCCTTGAATTTTACCGAAATGAAGCCAGTTTTTGGAGATAATATTATTCACTGTATTAGTTTATCAAAAGCGGGATTACCTGGGGAAAGATTAGGAATTGCGATCGGGAATGAAAGCACGATTCAAGTATTAGAAGCCTTTCAAACTAATATGTGTATTCATTCTCCCCGCTATGGACAAGCAATTGCGGCCCGTGCTATTGGTTCTGGAGCGTTATCAGAAATTGCTGCGGAGGTCATTCGTCCTTATTATCAACAGAAATTCACCGTTGTTGAAACGGCATTAAACCAAGCCATGCCTAAAAATTTACCCTGGTTTTTACATCGGGGCGAAGGGGCAATTTTTGCCTGGATGTGGTTCAAAGATTTACCAATGACCGATTGGGAACTGTATCAAAAATTAAAAGAAGTTGGGGTAATTGTAGTTCCCGGTAGTTCATTTTTCCCGGGTTTACAAGGGGAATGGAGTCATAAAAACCAATGTATTCGGATTAGTTTAACGGCTAAGGATGAGGAGATTACAGAAGGGATGAAACGGTTAGCAACGGTGATTGAACAGATTTATTAATCTGTAGCTGATCCGGTTTAATTTATAGAAATGCCCGATCATTTGAATAGGATTGTTTGCTGTTTCGGGGGCAATTATTGCCAAATTTCTGTTAAATCTAAGACGAATCCGGGTAAGATATTCTCACCGGATAAACTCAAAGGCTGTTGTACAATTTCTATATCCTGATTTTGTCGATAAATACTAACGGTTTGATGTTTTCGGTCAATTAACCAACCCAAACGCACACCGTTATCTATATATTCTTGCATTTTCTCTTGAAGTGCATTCAAACTATCAGTTTTAGAGCGTAATTCTAAGACAAAATCAGGAGATAAAGGGGGAAATCCTTCTTGTTGTTCAAGGG
>DATNRE010000542.1:0-5893 GCA_036703685.1 Candidatus Obscuribacterales bacterium | reverse complement strand
GAGTAATATTAAATGTCTTTTTAACCTCATTCGTCGAAGAATTAGATGAGTTTAGATCAGAATCGTTAGAAATAGTAATTTCTTGCATTAATTGTTGTAATAACCATTGTTTATCCTCAAGGGATAACTGGTTAATTTTTTCGGCAAATTCACGAACTTCTAAAGAGGGCATAGTAACTTACCAAAACTATTGATAAACCTGTTATATTTTAGCATAATTAGGCTTTATTTCTGAGCTAGAATAGCTTTTGCTTGTTGCCAGAGGGCGTCTAATTCCTCTAAACTATATTCTGATAAGGGGCGATCGCAATATTCCTCAACCTTGGATAACCGCTTAATAAAACGATGATTGGTTTCTTGTAACCCAATATGGGGATCTAAATTGTACCAACGGGCTAAATTAATTAAGACAAATAAAATATCCCCTAATTCCGCTTGTTGATGCTCTTTATCAGTGCCTTGAATTGCTTCTTTAAATTCGGCAACTTCTTCTTCAAATTTATCCCAAACTCCCTCAATATTATCCCATTCAAATCCAATATCGGCAGCTTTTTTAGAAATTTTCATCCCCGCAATTAAGGGAGGTAATTGTCTAGCATAACGGCTTAATTTAGAACTAAAACTTTTAGTTTCTGATGTTTCTCCTTGTTCATTAGATTTGATTTCTTCCCAATTTTGCCTAACTTCTTCGACACTATTTACTTCTACTTCCCCGAAGACATGGGGATGGCGACGAATTAATTTTTCTGTAATATTATTGGCAATTTCTTCTAAAGAAAATTGATTTGATTCGCCTGCAATTTGGGCTTGTAAAATTACTTGTAATAGTAAATCCCCTAATTCATCGGCGATCGCATTTTTATCCCCACTCCGAATGGCGTCTACCACTTCATAGGCTTCTTCAAGAATATAGGGAACTAAGGTTTCTGGTGTTTGTTCCAAATCCCAAGGACATCCGCCTTCTGGCGATCGCAATTTTGCGACAACATCAATTAAGTTTTGTAGGGCAATTAATGTGGGATTTAGGGTAATATTTTCGGTGTTGCTCATTTTAAATATTAGGATTTTAGGGTTAACAACGGTTTACTTTTTAGGACGACGGGTGTTTTTTTTTGCCGTTGTGGAACTGGATTTCTGACGTTTGGGTTTAATCGCGGGAAGTTCGATTGGGGAAGACTCAGAAACTTGACGTTTTGTTTTTTTGGGTTTAGGAGTTTCTGGGATATCTTCATAGGTTTTTCCCGTTTTTAGCCATTTTCTAAATTCTTTATATAAAGAGTTAGACCAGTCACTAAAGGAATGACTCATGGCTCCCATTTCTAATCCTAAATAAACGGCGATAGATTCCCTGGGATAATCGGAGAGCGATCGCAAACTATGCTGAAATATTTCTAAGGGTTCCTGGGTCAGTAATCCTAAATATTGTGCCACGATTAACCCCAAAAATCCCACAATTCCCAAACCTCCTGCTAAATAAAGAATCCTCAACGCTGTCCCAATAAATGGCCCATGGGATAAAAAGGAGCGATGGCGTAAACTATTTTGGTAGGGAACCCAAAAA
Organism: Candidatus Obscuribacterales bacterium; assembly: GCA_036703685.1. GTDB lineage: Bacteria > Cyanobacteriota > Cyanobacteriia > Cyanobacteriales > Microcoleaceae > Planktothrix. Next base: position 4,332 of record DATNRE010000542.1, on the reverse strand, counting down.
CAACGCAACATCCCCCACCGTTGAAACTGTCGGGAGTCAATATCTAAATCCGGGCCAAACATTAAGCCGCTAAACAGGAAACTCCCCGTCACCAGAAAGGTGAGGTGACTACTACGGGTTTGACTAAAGGTTAAACCCGCAATAAACGGCAAGCTCCAAAGGGTTATCCGGTCGTGGGTTTGACCTGATGGCATGGGGTAAAATGATTAATCCTGAAAAATAGGGTTGTGATTCTAAAAGTTTATGTTATAATAGTCAAATGTGTTAATCGGGCGGTTAACTCAGCGGTAGAGTGCTTCCCTTACAAGGAAGAGGCCACAAGTTCGAATCTTGTACCGCCCATGTTTTTGAAGAACAATAGAGTAATAATTATCTTGACTCTTGTTTGTTTAGTCTTGCGTTTTTTAGTCAAATTTCACTCAATCTATCTCTTTGAATATCTGTAATCAAAAAACTTTATTTTCATCTGTAGAGGAAGCTTTGACAATAATCTTGAATACCCAAAAAAGAATTAAATCAACTCTCGCCCTTTCTTTCGATTCAGAAATCAATAATTAATTAAATATTGCTTTGATTTGGGCGAGTTTGTGCAGATTTTTATGATGATTAAAGATTGTTTTGCAACCCGTCCCTAGGGATGGGAAATAACGATCACTTGATTCATCGAATCTTCTAACTGTTTTAATAAAGTATCTACATCTTTTCCCACTTGTTGAAAACAGTCTGGGGGAGTAGGATTAGATTCAAAATAAATTAAGCTGACATGATCAAAACCAATTCCAATCATTAATACTTCCTTTTCTGGTTGATACCCGTCTACAATTCCGATAATTTCTTTTAACCGATTTTCAACATTTTGATTAAGTTGTTCAAGGGTTGATTTCGGACAGGCGACAAAGTGGGGAGTCGGTTTGAGATCAATTCCTAGGGTATTGGGTTCTTCTCCCCATTGTAGGTGTAAACCCCAAGTTAAGGCGGCTAATTCCTGACGGTTATCCTTCACAAACCGATCTAACTGACTTTGCCAACTTTGCTGTCCTAAACCGGGTTGAGTGCTATCAGGTTTAATCATAATAAAAAAAATGGGAAGTTTGGAAACCGCGTATCTTCAGAGCGCGGAGGAAAAATGACACTTCGGCAAGCTCAGTGACCACTCAGGAGAATTTATTCTCCGTGAATACTAGATTGGGAATCGACAAAAATTGTTGTATTTGCCAATTCCCGGTTTTTTGGTATTTCTACCACACTGATTTCTCAGGTAATGTTAGCTGAGTGCTTCGCACACGCTACGCGAACGCCAATGTTATCGGTCGGTATTATCTCAAAAGCACTGCCTTACCCCTCGTAAAACTGTTTAACTTTCGAGTTTTAGAGCTACAAACTAGCTACGCATCTGTAGGTAAGAACTTTAACGCTTACCGATAACGGAGTCAGTTAAGACTTAGGCTGGTCAACTAACTGAAGTTAGAGGCACAAAGCCCCGTCACTTCAGTGCGGGGTGCTGACTGAGATCTTATTTTAATCGATCATGGCTCAATTCTATCAAATTCTATGGGTCTAAGTCGATCTACTGATCAAAAATAGAATAATTTTCCAAAAAGCTATTAATTTACTCAGTATTTTTAATGACTACAGGATGTAATTAATAACAGAGCATCCTTAAAAATACGGTATCTTTTAAAATTCAATGTATATTAAATTACTTTTTAAAATAAATTATTCAAGTTAAAAAACAGTGGAGTTTGAGAAACTTTTTCCCTAAATAAATCGTCTTTACTCTTTAGTGCATTACCTTCAGAATCAGGGTTTAACTAGCTTTTACATCTACTCAATGGTTAGTCAGATTGAATTTAATATTTTCCTGATTAATTCAAGATATCCAGAAAAATAGTATAGCTACTGCGAGTCTTTGTGAGGAAAATTGATGATGAGTCTCGATACTTTTGATTCTGGAAATTTGTTTTTAGGTTCGACCCAGATTATTTCTGACCCTCAAATATTATCGTTTGGTTTGGGGGTTAATCTTCCCCTGGGAAGAAGTTTTACAGCTATTACTCCGACTGAAAATACCCCGACAACTGATAATTCTGATTTAATTATTGGGACTGCATTTGATGATAATATTTTTGCTTTGGGAGGAAATGATACAATTTATGGTTTAGAAGGTAATGATATTTTAGGAGGAAATGAACAAGCTGATTATATTTTTGGTAATCAAGGAAATGATAGTATTTATGGCGGTCAGGATGATGATACTTTAGCTGGAGGTCAAAATGATGACCTGATTTTTGGGGATGTGGGAAGTGATTTTATTTTGGGCGATCGCGGTGCAGATACATTATTTGGAAATCAGAATAATGATATTATTTATGGGGGAAAAGAGGATGATTTAGTCGCCGGAGGAGAAGGAGATGATCAATTATTTGGGGATTTTGGCAATGATATTCTTTATGGAGATTTGGGTGCTGATACGATAACAGGTGGAGAGGGAAATGATCTATTTTATATTGGCAAAACTATGGGAGGATTGGCGATTACGGATGCTGATATTATCACGGATTTTACTATAAATCAAGATGCTATTGGATTATTAGGAGATCTGACATTCTCTGCGCTAAAGATTACTCAAGGAACTGGGGAATATGTTAATGATACGATTATTCAAGATAACAGTTCTAATGAATATTTAGCAATTCTCAAAAATGTAAATAGTAATAGTCTCAATTCTGATAATTTTATTTTTGAAGGTTCTGAACTTATCCCAGATCCAACACCAATACCAACAGTAGAACCTACACCAATACCAACAGTTGAACCTACACCAATACCGACGGTAGAACCTACACCAATACCAACAGTTGAACCTACACCCGCACCCACATTAGCACCCACACCAATACCAACAGTAGAACCTACACCCGCACCCACATTAGTGCCTACACCAATACCGACGGTAGAACCAACACCCGTACCGACGGTAGAACCAACACCTGCACCAACATTAGCACCCACACCCATACCAACATTAGCACCCACACCCATACCAACAGTAGAACCACCCGTACCGACATTAGTGCCTACACCCGTACCGACGGTAGAACCACCCGTACCGACATTAGTGCCTACACCCGTACCGACGGTAGAACCACCTGTACCGACATTAGTGCCTACACCCGTACCGACATTAGTGCCTACACCCATACCAACAGTAGAACCTACACCAATACCAACAGTAGAACCAACACCCGTACCGACATTAGCACCCACACCAATACCAACACCTGAACCAACGCCAACTCCTGTACCTGTGAGCATTTTAGAGTTTAGTTCAGCTAATTTTAGTGTGAATGAAAATGGCGTACCTATTAACACAATTACGATTAATAGAACCCAAGAAAGTAGCGGTTTAGTCACAGCAACTATTACCCCAACGGATGGAACTGCAACGGCTAATTTAGATTATACTAATACGCCCCTAACGGTAACATTTGCGGATGGAGATATTACCCCAAAAACTATTACAGTTCCCATGATTGAGGATACGGTATTTGAACCGACAGAAACCGTTAATTTAACCTTGAATATAACTGCTGGAACTTCAACGGTCGGAACTCAAAATACGGCAATTCTACAAATTATTGATAATGATCCGAGTGAAAATCTCCAGTTAAATAGTGCAACCTATTTAGGAACAACTGGAAATGATAGTGGTGCATCGGTTGAAATTTCCCCGGTTGATAATAATATTATTGTTGCGAGTAATTTTAACGGCGTGGGAGAAATTCAACGGTTACAAAATGGCAACACAGTGCCTTTATCTAATACACCATTAGGCGGTGTTGTCAATGATTTAGATGTGGATCGAGATAGTGGAGAAATTGTCGCTGTTGGGGATTTTGGCATTAAGGTTTATGACCCTACAGCGAATACGGTTTTATGGTCACAACCGGGAACTTTTAATCGAGTTGCGATCGCCAATGATGGTACAGTTGCCACTTTAAATAATAATACCGATACTATTACCTTATGGAATGGATCGGGAACTCAATTAACTAGCACAACCTTAACCGGAACTAATGTTAATCCGGCGGATATTACGATTGATCCTACTACCAAACAAGTCTTTGTTACCGGGTATAATCAAGTTACAAGTATCTTACAAACTCCTTTCTTACGAGGGTTTGATTCTTCCTTGAATTCCTTATGGAAAACCTGGGATTTTAGTGCAACGGAAGTCACCGGACAAAATTTAGGAGCAGATACAAGGGGAGAACGGATTACAATTGGTAAAGATGGAGGACTTTATTTCTTAGGAAGAACCGATGGTGGTAA
>DATNRE010000541.1:0-3053 GCA_036703685.1 Candidatus Obscuribacterales bacterium | reverse complement strand
CAGGGAGGCTTTAGATCGGAATATCGCATTATGGTTAATGAAGTTTCACAACCTGTTTATGCGTTTCTGAGATTTAGTTTCACTGGGATTGATTACTTAGAGGATTAAACTCATGCAGACTCAAAGACAAGCTGTAACCTTCCAGTATGTTGCTAATACGCTTGTGGTTTTAACCGATTTAACAAACGGAACAAACTATAACTGGAAAACACCCACTAACATCACTATTAATCCTAACCGTCAAACACGGAAAACGAATAGAAGAAATGCGTTAGGGGAGTCTATTACTGATGACATTATCAACCAAGGATCTGATCCTGTTGCAACATTAACTTACTCCGGTTTCAATTTTGAAATGCTCTCTTTTGCCATGGGCAAGCAAGTTGAATCGGGGATTTATGATGTTTCTGTTCCTTTTCAAATCCAAGCAAAAACCGCTACCTACCCAGCCGCAACTACTGGACAGGTCGGGTTTGGAGTAGTCGCTGATGCTGTAACCATTGGGAGCAAAACCGACGTTACAGGGGTTAAAAAATCAGTCCCTTTGACTCAACAACCCTTTGCAACTTTCGTACCTGCAACGGATGATACTTTTGCGGTCGGTGCTAATCGCGAATTGAAATTTTCCGATAATTTAGTTGAGGATGGAACGTTTGTTACGCTCTCAATTAGTCGGTCAATTACTGGCAATTCAATGGGCGATCCATTAAATCCTCACTCCCTTTCTGGTCTAGTTGTAGGGACGGACAAACGAGTAATGATCATCTATATTCCTGAAGTGATTGTAGATCCATCTCAAGGACAATTCGATCCGTCGTCTGAACAATTGCAAATCCCACTTCAAATCATCCAACCGATGGATTGGTGTGACCCTTACAAACTGATCGATACCGCCGAAACTGTTTATTGTGCAGCTTAAAAACATGACCGATTCTAAGACTACTGAATTAAAGAAAAGACAACCCAGACGGACGGCACAGGTCAATTATTATGATCCTGTGTCCGGGGATTTTTTAACCTCTGAATTAATCACCGCCGCCCCGTTCACTAAATGGGGAAAAATTGCCGAACTCCAAAAGCCAATTATTGAGCTATATGTTGAAACCGGGGGAGCGATTGGGGATCTATTCTGCCATGAGAACTTTCTCCCGTTGTGCCAACAATTAGCTGCTTTGGTTCCGGTGATTGGTGAAACTCGAACTATTGATTTTCAATCCTTGATTGATGCCGATGACTGGCCCCAAATTACTCGGTTATTTGTTACTACTTCTATCGATGAAGATGGAAAGCGAGAAACCGACGCTAAAGGGGAGGATACCTTAATTAAGCCCGGAATTATAGCGGAGTTGCACAACCTAAATTTTTACCGAATCCTGATCAACAAAGAGAGGGAACTCCAGAAGATCAGGGAACAGGAACTCGCAGAATTAGAAGCTCTGGAAACTACGAAGTAGACCTACTCGCCCAACTGATTGAAGCCTACGAACCTCAAGGAGCGATCACGCTTTCTAAGGAATACCCTGCGGAGTTTCTTGAGTGTTTGTTATTCCAAACAGTTGAGCATCGAATGAGCGATGAAGACAGGGCTAAACGTCAAGCTGAGGAAACCTTAAAAGAACAAAAAGCCGATCTATTAAAAAGAGAGCTTCACGTTCAGATTACGGGTGAAAGAATCCCTCGTATCCTGTCACTGGCTTCGTTTTTCCCAACTCAAACCCAGGAGAATAATGGGGATTAAACTAACTATTGATAGCTCAGAAATCAATAAAGAAGTTAACCGAATTGCGGGGTTTAAATTAAAAGCTCAGGATATTGTTTCTGTAGCGCCTGCGATTCGGTTATTAATTCAAGAGGATGTTGATACCCGATTCAATAGCGCACCCTTAACAGAAGTTGGAGGGGAAGTCTATGGGGGTGTGCAGTGGCGTTCGTTGTCTGAATCCTATCTAGTCCAAAACCCTCGAAGATTTGGGGGTCAAATCTTGAGAGATACGGGCGAACTTCAGCAATCATTAACAGCAGAAGGTCATCCCTATGGGGTATTTAATGCCACAGAATCCGAGATTGTTTTCGGGACGGCATTAGTTAAAGCCTCCCGACTACAAAGGGATAGACCGTTTATATTTTGGCATCCGATTCTATTAGAAAAGATTGCTAATTATTTAGTTAATTGGGTACAAAGTTAATTAAAGGGGTAGGGTAATGGTAGAGCAAAACGCAAGTTTAAAGTTAGGTCTGATTGATGATGGTTTTACCAAAGGGGTAGGGGATATCGCTACCCAGTTGACCAATATGCAAATCGGGTTAACGGCTACGGGCGCGGGTCTGCCATTACTTGAAAAGGGGTTAAGATCCTCCGCCTCCGCCTTTAATGCGGGGGGTAGTAGTATTGATAACTTTGCCAAGAATTTAAGAAAGGTTATCAACTTAAATACTGAGTTTACAACCGTTGTTGCTAAAGCCTCAACTATTGCTTTTTATGCCCAACAATTCACACTTTTAGCTAAGGGTGCAAGTGATGCCTACACATCCCTAAAACGTATTCCTGAAACGTTAGAACAGATGCAACGTTCAGGGGTATCGACTGATTCTATTCAGGGATTTATGTCCCTGCGAGATGCGATTTCAGGGAGTCAAACGGCTGTAGAAAGTTTTGCTCAAGTAGCGGTTGCCAAATTAAACGCCGTTGAAAGCGCATCGGCACGGGTGGGGACTATTTTAAGATCCTCCACCGAGTTCACGGAATCGGGGACGGCTAAACGAGCGACGGCTGCGGACTTGAGTAAAAACAGAAAACAGATCCAGACGTTACTCAGGGATAAATTAGATAATAGCGTCACCACCACAGACGCTTTGTTAGGCCAATACGAGGTTCTGTCAGGGGGTTTCACTTCCTCAAAAGCATCTCAACAGGTTTTAGAATCGGGTTCTAAATTAATCGGAATTGCAGGGGCGGGGGGGCAAGCGGTTGATCCTACTGCCACACTTCAGTTATTAACAAAAACCCTCCGAGCTTACGGTTTAGAAGCGAGTCAAGCTAACCGGGTTTCAGC
>DATNRE010000540.1:0-1516 GCA_036703685.1 Candidatus Obscuribacterales bacterium | reverse complement strand
CCTCCCATTCGGTTTCGGAAAACCGTCCCGACGGCTTGGTTGGAATTAACCTTAACCGAAGGTCGTAACCGTCAAGTGCGGAAAATGACGGCGGCGTTGGGGTTTCCGACGTTGCGTTTGGTGAGGGTTGCGATCGCCCATTTAAGTTTAACAGGACTCGCGCCCGGTGAATGGCGAGATTTAACCGAAGTTGAATTAAAACAATTAAGACAAGTTTTAGGAAATTATTAATCAAAACTCCTTAAAATTAAACCCTAATTATTGATTGGGTTTTCCGCCTCCAATTAAATATAACAGTGCCATTCTAACCGCAATTCCACTGGTCACTTGTTGAGAAATCAAACTCAATTCGGGATCATCCATTAATTCAGAACTTAATTCTACTCCTCGATTTACTGGCCCGGGATGCAATATTTTAACATGAGGTTTACAGACTTTTAAACGTTCGTGGGTCAGACCAAATAATTGATGATATTCCCGTAAACTGGGTAATAAATGGGCGGTCATCCGTTCTTTTTGTAAGCGCAAAGTCATGACAAAATCAGCATTTTCTAAAGCCTCATCTAAATTCCAATGTAAAAACAGTTTTCCGGGGCGATTTTTGCCAAATTCTGCAAATAATTCTGGAAGTAAAGTTGGGGGGGCAGCTAAGTGTAATTCCGCTTGAGTAGCGGTTAAACTCCAAATATTAGAACGGGCGACCCGAGAATGTAAAATATCTCCAACAATGGCGATTTTTTTGCCATTTAGTTGTTCAATTTGAGGGTGATCCGGGTCAAGAATTCGACAAATGGTAAATAAATCTAAGAGGGCTTGGGAGGGGTGTTCGTGTTGACCATCCCCCGCATTTAAAACCGCTACTTTTGCATTTAAACGATCTAATTCGGCGGCGATCGCAAAGGGAACTCCCGCCTCTTTATGGCGAATGACCATCATATCCGTCCCCATGGCTAAATAGGTTTTAGCGGTATCAAGAATGGTTTCTCCTTTAGTTAAAGAAGAAGTCCCCGGGGCGAAATTTAAAGTATCTGCTGATAGTCGTTTGGCGGCCAGTTCAAAACTGTTACGAGTCCGAGTTGAGGGTTCAAAAAATAAATTGGCGACCACCTGACCTTGGAGGGCGGGGACTTTTTTGGTGCGACGTCCTAGGACTTCTCGAAAGCTAGTGGCGGTTTGTAAAATGGTGTTATATTCCGTCGCTGTAAAATCAGCTAGGGATAAAATGTGGCGGCGAGTCCAGGGAGCAGTAGCCATTGTCAAATAATTAGCAATTATAGGATTTTAGAATCAAAATTTCAGGTTTAAAATCATCGTAATTTTGATCCAATATTTGATTATACTGGGTGATCGTTCAAAGCGGAATAGAAACCTCAAGGCTTGAACAATAAACTAACAGTTATTTTTAGAATCCCCTTTAAACCATGAACAGTATCCCATCTTTTTTGACCGTTGGTATTCTCAGTGTTACTATTCTTGGGTTGAGTAGTTGTAGTACCCCTCCGGTGGAAACCGAAAC
>DATNRE010000539.1:0-5388 GCA_036703685.1 Candidatus Obscuribacterales bacterium | reverse complement strand
TTTTCGGTTTTAATGATTTTTCGAGTCATGGTTTTTTCTGTGTCTGATAATGCGTCTATTGGGTCAGATAAATCAGGAGTGCTATCTTCAGGTTTATAGCATTCTCCATTAGGCATAATTGTATCTGTTAAGTTGACATTTTGAAGATTGACTCCATAAATATTAGCATTTGTTAAGTCAGCTTGAGTTAAGTTTGCGCCTTCTAAATTTGCATTAATTAGATTAGCTCCTCGCAAATCAGCTTTTTTTAAATTAGCATTTTTAAGTATAGCTTTGTTTAAATTAGCATTTTCAAGATTGGCACATTCCAAATTAGCATTTATAAAGTTTACTGATGATAAATTCACATCACTTAAGTTAGCAAAAGTTAAGTTAGATGATATAAAATTACATCCTTCAAATTTTCCTCCTCTTAAATCAGTTCGACTTAAATTTGCCTTGGTAAAATCTGCTCTATTCAGACTACATTTTGTTAAATTAGCTCCTGTCAAATTTGTAATTGTAAAATCTGCTCTATTCAGAATAGAACCTGTTAAATTAGCTCCTGTCAAATTTGCTTGAGATATATAGGCTTGCTCAAGGTAAACTGATGTTAAGTTGGTATAACTGAGATCAGCACGGCTTAATGTAGCACGGCTTAATGTAGCACGGCTTAAATTGGCACCAGAAAATTGAATAACACTTAAATCTGTTCCTTCAAGATTAACACTACCTAATTGTACATTCTGAAAGTTACGTTCACCTTTAGAACGTTTCTCTAAAAATTCTTTGATATCCATAATTCACCTCTTAATTATCCTTATATTAGTTTATCATTAATATCAACTCCTAAATATCCTCGTTCCAAGGCTCTGCCTTGGAATGCTAACAGGGAGGCTCTGCCTCTATTATGAATTATGATATTTTAGTAGCAAAGCCACCTTAATTGTATTTCTATGTAGAACCTAGAAACAAGTTCTTTGTAGGGGCGAGGCGCGCCTCGCCCCTACGATGAAATCAATTTCAAGTGGGATATAAATAGTAATCTATTTTATGATAGTATCTGGTGGCAGAGCCACCCTAATTGCATTTCTAGGTAGAACCTAGAAACGATTAAGAAACGAGTAAAATATTATCATTTGGCTGTTATTTGTTCTATTAACCCCATCAATCTGAGTTCAGAATACCCAAGCTATTGCCTAAATGATCATCAAAGATTGCCCCCCGACTCATTAACTCATTCTTGATTTGTTCAGAAACACCTACATTAGATCTAAAATTAGCTTTTTTAACCGTAACTTCTTGTATTCTAGTTAGGGTTAAATTTGCCATACTTAAATCGGAGAAATTCAAATTTGCCAGACTCAAATTCGCTTGAAATAAATTGGCTTTTGTTAACTTAGCTCGACTTAAATTACTTCCAATTAAGTCAGTTTTTGTTAAGTTAGCTCGACTTAAATTAGCTCCCATTAAATTAGCTTGATTTAAGTTAGCTTCGCTCAAATTAGTTTGAACCAAATTCGCTTGACTGAGATTAGCTTCACTCAAGTTGGCGTGACTTAAATTAGCCAGACTCAGATTTGCTCCCATTAAATAGGCTTGACTGAGATTAAGTCCACTCAGGTCAACTCCTTGTAAATTAGCCTGACTTAAATAGACATGATTCAGGTTAGCTTCCGCTAAAATTGTATTCCCTAAATACACCCCACTGAGATAGGCTTTACTCAAATTGGCGCCAGTGAAATTGGTTTGACTTAAATAGGCTTCGGTCAAGTCGGCTTCCCTGAGATTAGCCGCGCTTAAATCAGTTCCAATTAAGTTAGAATTACTGAGGTTAGCGCCTGTTAAATTGGCATTTTTCAGGTTCGCCCCCATTAAATTAGCCCCTTTTAAATTGGCAAGGCTGAGGTTAGCTTGACTGAGGTTTGCTTCCGTCAAATTAACGTGGCTGAGGTTCGCTTGACTGAAATTCACCTGTCTTAAATCGGCCTGACTTAAATCAATCCCTTGTAAATCAATGCCGATTAAATCCTGGTTTGCATCAATTCCCACCAGTTTCGCTAATTCTAATAAATTATTAGTTTCCGCATGAATTAGGGTTTTAATCTGGCTTTTGATGTGTTCTTTTAACTCTTGATCATTCATAGTTAAACCGACCCTGGAATTTGTTTTAAGAGGATGATCATAGGATAGGAAAAAATTAATCTGGACATTGTTACTGCCGTTTTTAGGAAAAAAATCCTATCCCGAATCTCCTATTTTGGCAAATTCTAACTGGGAAGACTTAATATTGCCTGTCTTAATTGTCCTTGATGCTGATTTAATAGGTCTTGACCGGATACGGCATCTAATCCCGTCCACTGCATTAATAGGGCTAACTTAACGGATTTCCCACTTTTTTCTAATAAAATTTCAGCCGTTTCTCGATCAATTTCCGTCAAATCCATTAATATTCTTAAGGAGCGATCGTGTAATTTTTTATTGGTGACCGCCACATCAATCATGCGATTCCCATAGACTTTTCCCAACTTAACCATAACGCTAGTCGAGAGAATATTTAACGCCATTTTGGTGACGGTTCCAGCTTTTAATCTTGTCGAACCCGCTAATATTTCTGGCCCGACTAATAGACGAATATCCACATCCGCCTCAAATTCCACCTGCTCCACCGGAACACAGGCAATAAATACGGTTTTGGCCCCCCGTTGACGAGCCGCTTGTAACGCCCCCTGGACAAAGGGAGTTGTCCCTCCGGCCGTAATCCCCACCACCACATCTAAATGGGTAATTTGACGCAGGGCGATCGCCCCGGCTCCATCTTCGGCCCGATCTTCCAAGTCTTCCGAACTGCGAACTAAAGCCCCGGCTCCCCCGGCAATAATGCCCTGAACCAGTTCTGGAGGGGTACAGAAGGTGGGGGGACATTCAGCCGCATCGAGCACCCCTAAACGGCCACTGGTTCCCGCTCCCACGTAAAATAAACGCCCCCCCTGACGCAGTGCGGCCGTGGCTACGTCAATGGCTTGGGCCAAGGATTCACGGGAACGGGCGATCGCCAACAAAGTTTGGACATCTTCCCTGTTGAACAAATCCACTAATTCTAAAGAACTCAGTTGATCTAAGTTCTGACTACTGACGTTGATTTGTTCGGTTAATAAATGTCCCCGGGATTCCCACTGTTCCATATTTAGCTTGACCTACAATCTGTATTCTTTAAACCCAACTATAATAACCCTTCTAGCCGTTTGCGAATATCGTCTAATTCCGGTGAGACAAAATCCGGCTCTTTCTCTAGGGGTTGGTCTTCCTCGACTTGCCAATCCGTTTGATCAACGTTATTCTCGGGAGGAATGGCTAACTCTCCAGACCCAACCCGTTCCCAGTCATAGTCAACCGAAATACAAAATTCCTTAATTTCTTCCTCGTCAATGGCTTCTACCGTAGCCGTTGGGAAATCCTGAGCTTCCAGAAGCACGCCAAAGCGAGTGGCATCATCCTCGTCTTCAAATATTAACACTTTATTGCGATCGCCCATCTGAATCGTATGAATTCCTTCATTTTCTGTTCCAGCGTTGAACAGTAGTACATAAACTCGCATAGCTTTGGATGAAGTTGTGATCACTATTGCTTTACTATTTTACCGCCAAAGGGGGGAATTTTTCACAAGGGCGATCGGATTGTTTGGGTTCTCAGTCTTCTGTAACAGGAATACAGGCAAATTGGGGGATGTAACCTTGATGTAGGGGTAATTCATGAATTACCCCGACTCTTGATAGCAGTGATGCGTAAGTCCTGTGTAAGATGAACTAGATCGGAAAACTTATATTTTTTAAAACAGTCAATGCAGTTTGTTAATTTAGCTCCTCAATCCTTAGCTTGTCAACGGTTTATCCAAGATCAAACCTTATTTCCTGATACTTTTAATTCGACTATTTGTGATCAAGATGAAATGTATTTATTTGCCCTAGCGAATCATGGCACACCCGATCGGGCTTGTATTCGGTATTATTTTAATGGGCGGCGGATTTTAGATACGGTTAAACAGGTTTTAAACTGGCAGTTTGGGCCATTAGATCGGATTTCGTCTTTCTTAGATTTTGCCAGTGGTTATGGTCGTTTTACCCGGTTTTTAGTTCAGGAAATCCCGCCCCAAAACCTTTGGATTTCTGATATTTATGCCCAGGCGGTGCAGTTTCAAACCGAACAATTTGGGGTGCAAGGAATTGTTTCGACCACCTATCCCCAGGACTATCCGATCCAACACTCCTTTGATGCTATTTTAGCTTGTTCGTTTTTTAGTCATCTTCCTGAAGCCACGTTTTTAACTTGGTTAAAAAAACTCTATTCTTTATTGTCTCCCGAAGGAATATTAATGTTTAGTGTTCATGACCGAGACTTATTACCCCCCCATTTAGCCATTTCTCCGTCGGATATTTTATTTATTCCTAATAGTGAAAGTCGCAGTTTAGACATGAACGAATATGGAACCAGTTATGTCGGTGAAAGTTTCGTGGCGCAGAGTTTAAAAACAATTAGTCAGGGGCAAGCATTTTATTCTCGAATTCCTAAAGGAATTTGTGGCTATCAAGATTTATATTTAGTGACTCGTACACCTCAAAAATCCCTATCTTCTCTGCAATTTAGTCACCATCCCCAGGGAAAAATAGAACGGTGTAGCTTAACTCCAGAGGGTAATCTATTATTAACCGGAACAGTATCAGAAATTAATCACAACGGTCAATTAGACTCTATTATGGTTTCAATTAATGGTCAATTTATAGAAAAAGGTTTATTTGCTTTTAAACCCACGGATTCTGATACCCAATGGTCTTGGTTTTATCAACTTCCCTTAGCTGAAATTTCCCCGCAAGATATTATTTTAATTAAAGCGATTAATCGTCAAGGATTACCATGGGTTTTTGAGACTACAACCGTAGAAAAGTTAACTCAATCCTAGACCCCTAGTCCTGATCGCGGTCATGGTTAATTCCTGATCTGATCAAAAATTATCCTGATTCTGTATGCTAATCGGAGTCTATTGATTCAGAGGAGCGGAGCGAAAAAACAACCCAACCATTTATAAAGAAGTTTGTAGGGTATAAAAAATAGTCAATTGAGTGTAAAATGTTGTTTTTATTCTTGCCCTCGCTTGTTGTTTACCCCTAAGTACAATGTCAAACTTTCCATTTGTATCTATTCCAGTTGCCAGAGAAACGAACCCTACGACCCCAGCCGTAATCGTCTTTAATGATGAAGTGGATACACTCATCGGCGGTGAGGGTGCAGACTCTTTCTTTTTACGTCGTAATGGAGATCAAATTGCACCCTTAACCCCGGCTGCATCCATAATTGGGACAAAAAATGATGATATCCTAGAAGGCACAGCGCTTCGTGATGTGATTGACGGTC
>DATNRE010000538.1:0-8004 GCA_036703685.1 Candidatus Obscuribacterales bacterium | reverse complement strand
GGGTTAGGGCAAAGATAGGCTGAACGACCCATGCCACGATCCAATTGTACCTGATGTGATGGATAGAGCCTGACAAATCGCCAGAAGCTCTCCTTATCACCCAATCGGCGACAAGCCACACAACGACGTTGATTTTTCATCGGTTGGGAGAATTACGAATTACGAATGGGTAATAGCAAAAGTTTACTCCCCCTGCCTCCCCTGCCTCCCCTGCCTCCCCTCCTGCTCCCTCTGCCTCCCCTAAACTCTTACTCCTCCTCAAACTCATCATAGTTGCGACCGTTGATTGCCTCTTGACGTTCAAATTCTTCGGCAATTTTTTGGTCTTCGGCGGCGGCATCATATTTAGCCGTATCCTTAATATCGATTTTCCATCCGGTCAACCGAGCCGCCAGACGAACGTTTTGCCCCTCTTTACCAATGGCCAAACTCAATTGATCTTCAGGAACCAGAATATGGGCGCGACGTTCTTCGGGATTGACTAAACGCACCTCATCGACCCTGGCAGGACTCAGGGCATTAGCAATATAGGTGGCAGGGTCAGGAGACCAACGAATCACGTCGATTTTCTCGCCCCGCAGTTCGTTCACCACCACCTGAATTCTTGACCCCCTAGCCCCAATACAAGCCCCAACGGGATCAACATCTCGATCCAAGGTATCTACCGCTATTTTAGTCCGGGGGCCAACGTGGCGGGAGGGGGGGTTGGCTTCCCGAGCTACGGCCACAATTCGCACCACTTCATCCTCAATTTCGGGGACTTCATTGGCAAACAGATACACGACTAACCCGGCATCAGCCCTTGATACTAATAACTGGGGCCCCCGTTGGGAACCTTGGGAGACTTTTTTCAAATACACCCGGAAGGTAGCATTCGCGCGGTAGTTATCATTGGGCAGTTGTTCCCGTTTAGAAAGTTCCGCTTCCACCCCGGCCCGACCAAAGCCACTGGCCACTTCCATAATCACCGACTGGCGTTCAAATCGCAGGACTTTGGCTTGCAGTACCGTGCCTTCGAGTTCTTTGAACTCCTCCTGAATCATTTTGCGCTGTTTATCCCGCAGTTTCTGAGCTAAAACCTGTTTGGTTTGGATCGCCGCCATCCGACCAAATTCCCCTTGATCCGGGGTAACATCGAGGGTGACGGTATCCCCTAATTGGGCTTCGGGAGCGACTTCTCGCACGTCTTTTAAAGCGATTTGATGATCTTGATTACTAACTTGTTCAACAATAGTTAAATTTTTGGCTAAGACTCGAAATCCTTCTTCATCCACATCGAGTTCGACGTCAAAATTATCAAAATAATCTTCACTAAATTGGGTCTGAATTTCGATCGTCCGACGATACCGTTCATAGCCTTTTAATAGGGCTTCTCGTAGGGCTTCTTCTACCGCCTGTTTGGGTAAATTCCGCTCTTGAGAAATGCCATTAATCATATCTTGCAAACCGGGTAAACTCACCATTGACATAGTTTTTATCCTCTAAACTTTATTTTTTGTTGATCACACAGATGAATTTTTCAAAGAAAAATTGGGGAAGTACATCGCCCGGAAGGTTAAATCACGATCTTGTTAAAATATTTAGGGGTTAAAACCTTTATTCCTCACCACTTTCATCGAATAACACTTCCGTAATTAATTCCCGGGGAATGGCTAGTTGTCGTCCTTTTTGGCTTAAATAAACCGTAGTTTCATCCCGACTCACCAGTTTTCCCCGTTGTTGAGAATGACCTTTGTAGGGTTCTGATGTTTTAACAATGATGGAAAATCCTTTGAATGAAACGAATTCGCGATCGCTGGTTAAAGATTCTGAAATTCCCGGGCTGGAAATCTCCAACACATAGGCATCGGGAATAATATTGCTAGTCTCTAATTCCTCATCCAAGGCTCGACTCATCCGTTCACAATCTTCTAATCCGGTATCCTGACTGGGGTTACGGATATCTACACGCAGCACAGGAGGTTTCTGATTGGTGTAAAAGGTTGCCCCGACCACTTCCAGTCCCAATGTTTGGGCGATGGGGGTGGCGATGTCGAGAATTTGGGGGATTAGAGGATGAGCCATAGTTGACGTGAATATTAGAGTCTACAGGGGTTATGAGCTTAACTGCCATTAAAAAAGTGGGTCAATCCCACTTAGATCGTGAAACAGTGTCTTCTCACCAAGCCAAAGACGAACCCAGTGGGTTCGCCTCTCTCTCTAGTTTAGCTTACAGGGAAAGCAATTGCCAGATATCGAGTTTCGAGTTTTGCTCTTGGGTCTGGGCTCCTTTCTGTTTATTGGGTTTCTTTGAGGTGTTTTTGTTGCTGTAATTGGGCAAGAACCTGTTCAAAGTTAGATTCATCTACTTGTTGAATATAGTTGATTTTGAATTCTTCTAAAAAGTCAACTAATAGAGTTTTAATTTCCTCTAATCCCTGTTCTTTTTGCAATTCTTCCCCTAAAATTTTATTAAAATTTTTAACCAATTGATTTGATAATTTTGTTCCCACGGGATCATTCATAGCTTTAGTCACGGTTTGATAGGCTTCTTGCGGCCCTTCCGTGGCTAATTTAGAAAGTTCTGCAATCATTCTTTCTTGAATCTGTTGGGGAATTTGTTGTAACCCCGGAATATTTTTAAACTGTTGAATTACGGGAGATTGTTCGATCACCTGTTCTATATTATAGCGCAATAATGATTCAATATCTAGTTCCAATTTAGGAATAACTTTATAAACAACAATTTGAATTAAATGATTCGTAATTGCCTCTATTTCATTCACATTATTAATATCTAAATAGGGTTTATTTTGATTCAAAAACAGTTGTTTAAAAATATCCCCTCTCCTAATTTCTCCTTGAATCTGTTGAATCACTTCAATTACCACAAACTCCGTTAATTCTCGGGCAATGGCGGCGACAAATCCCCTAGTTATTTGAATTCTAATGGGTTCCAGACTAATAAAATTGACCTGATTTAAACGAATCGTTACTGGAATAATTCGTAATAATCTAAAAACAGGTAAAAACAAAAACACATCATACCAGCGCCATAACATTGCATCAAACCAAGTTACCTTAGAATAACGACGACTAATCAAATAAGTTCGGGCTAAAAATTCTAAAATGAAAATAATAGTAAAGGGTAAATCAACCTTCCAAAACGTGCGGGTAAATTTTCCATTTTCCGAGAGACTTCGATAATAGTTTGTCGCTATTAAAGGTGTAATATTTTTCTCAAGCCATTGAATTTGTTGATCATATCCCTGTTGTCTAAGATAAGATGAAGACCAAAATATATTAAAGGCTTCTTTTGCAGAATTATTGGGATTTTTGATCTGGTCTCGCATCCGATTTTTGATCCGTTCTAAAGTCCCACTTTTCTCAGCAAGGGCAAAGGGATTTTCATTAATAATTTCCTCACTTTGATTTCTTAATTTTCCTAATATTTCCTCGGTTTCAGGCGAATATAAGCTAGTTTCCGCCACCGTTGATTTTAATTGTTCAATGGTATCTAAATATTTTTCGGTGGTTTGATGGGGTTCAATGCCTTTGATCGGATCATAGACTTGAGTCAAAACTGGAATATAGTTAAAATAGTAATCTCGCAGTTCCGTATAACTCAGGTCGAATAACACCAACCCATAGTTAAGCGTTGCGACCATGGCCATTAACTGTTCAAACCAGGGAATATTTTGATTTTTTTTAACAAAAACAGTATTTTTCACAATTAGATATTAAAAAATAAAACAATAGAGTAGAAAAATCTAGCCTAAACTTTTACATTCTATACAGTTTACCCATTTAATCTATGTCCCATACTTCAGCAACTCCCCAAATTAGTGTGATCATTCCAGCATACAACTGCGATCGCTATATTGGGCAAGCCGTCGAAAGTATTCTTAATCAAACCTATCCTGCTGACGAAATTATTATTATTGATGACGGTTCCCAAGACAATACCCGTCAAGTCTTACAACCCTATGCTGACTCTATTCGCTATGTTTATCAAGAAAATCAAGGGGTTTCTGTCGCCCGAAATCATGGGTTAAATTTGGCGCGGGGAGAATTTATTGTGTTTCTGGATGCGGATGATACCTTTCTTCCCGATAAATTAGCCGCCCAACTCGCCGTTTTTCAAGCTCAACCTCACCTGGGACTGGTTCAAAGCGGATGGCGTCGCGTCACCCACACGGCCGAAACCTTGATGGATGCGACGCCTTGGGATTATGTTCCCGAATTGAATTTAGAAAATTGGTTGCGTTGGAAACCCTTGGGAACCATGGGAACTTTGATGTTTCGTCGAGAATGGTTATTAAAAATAGAAGGATTTGAACCCGGGTTAGCCCACGCGGAAGATGTGGATTTAATCTTAAGAATGGCATTATTAGGCTGTGAATCTGCATGGTTACGTCAATCAACAGTTTGTTACCGTCAACATGACCGCAATACCATGCGGGACGGAATTTCTCAAGCGAAATCTATTAATTATGTGTTGGATAAATTTTTTAATCTTCCTAATATTCCCCTAGAAATTAGGTTAATTGAAAATTGGGTACGTTACAGTACCTTAGTTTGGAGTTCCTGGTACTTATATTATACCGGATTTCCCGTGGAAATGGCAGAATATTTACAAAAATCTTGGCAATATACGCCATTTTTAGCAGTAGAAACCCTAACAAATTGGACAGAAAGTTTTGTGCATTATTCTGATAGTTTAGGACAGTCTTTAAATGTAAATCTGCTTTGTAATTTACCCGCATGGCAAAGTTTAACCCTTTGGGTTTTACAACAAACAATAGAAAAACATTCTCAACCTTTGGAACCGGAAATTGTAGCGCTACGCGCAAGGGAACGGGGAACAGGCAACAGGGAACAGTAAGAAGTGAAAGGGTTTCAGGATTTAGAAATGTCCTAACTGTAATGCGTAGTGCTATAAATTGCTGTAATTTCGGCTAATTCCAGTAAACTCAGTAAATTATTGATATCAATTCGCATATCTAATAATCCCAAATGGGTCAAATCTTCTTCTGTTTTATCCGCAACCAGTTCCCCAATTAAATAGTAATGTTCCAGCCCACAAACATTACTAATAATTCGATAGCAAGGCGGCACATAGGTGGGAGCAAATAATTCGATAATTTTGGTTCCCGGTTGACAGAAAACAATATTAGATAATCCCGCACCATGGGGGGCTAAAACTACCGATGCACTGGCCATTAATGCGGCTTGTTCAGAAATCGTTAAGGATTCTAAAACAACGGTTTCAAAGTTAAGAGATTCCAAACTTTGCATCAACTCATCTTGGTTAACCACGTTCCGAGAAACTGCATTTTCTCGACTAATATAAATGCGACGATTTGCCGTTATTGTTTTAGCGACTTCGGGGACAAACTGCTGTTTTAAGAAATTACAAATCCATTCCGGTGTTGCTGTCTTATTTTGAAAGAAGTTAGGGGCAGGAACAATTAGCTTTTTAGCTTGGATATAGGGTTTGTCAATACTTTGAATGATTTTATGTTCAGGAATTCCTAAGATTTCTAAGGTTTGTTTTTGGTAAGGTAAGTGATAACTATTGAACACAAAATAGTCAATACTTTCTAAATCTATACCACTCTTTTTCAGTAAATGAATCCCGGGCAAAACATCATACATCCAATGGTAAAAGGATTCTCCCCAACGTACGGAAAGGAAGGCAACGGTTCCATTAATATGATGAATTGGGGGTAATTTACGGGAGGATAAAACTAATTCAGCACACCCGGTTGAAATATCCGTTAGTAATTCATTATGGGCTGTGATCACCGCACTGGTCGCCGAATCTCCCCAGACCCTACCTTGATCTAATTCGACAATAAAAGCATTCCGAGTATCGGCTTGGCCAAAGATAAAACCCGGATGAAATTGAGCAACGGTTTTAGAAGGATTGAGAGCAATTTCACTCCCCGGATATACGGGAATATAAGTGATATTAGAACTAAAATCTGATGTGATTAATTTTTCGGGATTAACAAAACAATATTGTTCTAAAAGTGACAGGGGCAAATCCTTATGGTTATAACAGTTAATCCCTGCTTCTGTGTGTCCTTGCTGTTGTAAAACTTCAGCAATATTTTCATAAGCTGAAATTAAATCGGGCTTGACTTGTAAAGCCTCCATCAAGTAAGAAAGGGCTTGATCTAAGTCTTGTTTTTTTAACCAAATTTCTCCTAATGTAGCATAATATTCAGCAATTTTAGGATTAATATTAATAGCCGTTTGATAGGATGCGATCGCTGATTCCCATTCACCTTGAGATTGATAGAGATTCCCTAACTTGTAATGTAAAACATCAGCTTTAGGATCGGTTTTGAGACATTCCTGATAAACGGCAATAGCGGTTTCAATTTCCTGCTGTTCAATTAAGGTTTCTGCTAATTGATCTAATAGCCAAAGATTATTACAATTCAGTTCAACTGCTTTACAATAAACTTTAATCGCTTGATCCCACCGTTGTTGAGCCATCAATACTTTTCCCAGGGGGGGATATAACCAATCTGTATTTGGTTCAAATTCAATCGCTTGATAATATTCGGTTAAAGCCTGCTCAAATTCCTGGGTTTCACAGAGAGCATTTGCCAAGGTAAAATGTAACCAAAAACTATCGGGATTAATCTCCAGGGCTTGACGATACCAATTAATTGCTTCTTCAGGTTTTCCAGTCTTAGAACAAATTTCTCCTAACTTATAATAGGAACCAAAAAACTTAGGATTTAGAGCAATTCCTTGATAATAAGCAACGGTGGCTTCTTCCCATCTTTCTTGTTCCGATAAAGCATTTCCCAGTTGATGATATGTCCAAGAAAAATCCGGGTTCAATTCAATGGCTTTTTGATAATTGGCGATCGCTGGCTCATAATTCTTTTGTTGAACTAAAGCATCGGCTAACCCTTGATAAAATAGGTTACTATTCGGATTAAGAATAATGGCTTGATTATAGGCTGCGATCGCTTCTTCCCACTGTTGTTTCCGACTGGATGCCTCTGCTAATCCATAATGGGATTGAGGTAAACTCGGATAGGTTTCTACGCCCTTTTTATATAATTCAATGGCTTGATCTAATTTGCCTTTTTCAATTAAGGTTTTCCCAAAGTCTATATATTCTTGAGGTGTGACACACTGGGGTTCTAAAATCAAAGATTGATACCAGGCATTCGTGGCTTCTTCTGGTTGATTCAGATTGATCAAAACCGTATATAAACTATGATAAATTCCCGCTTGATTCGGTTTAAAGTGTAGGGCGGTTTGATAGGATTGCAGGGCGTCCCGCCATTGTTGTTGTTGAACATAGACCGCGCCTAAATTTGCGTGAACTTCTGCCCAATCGGGTTTGAAGTCCAGGGCTTTGGTATACCAGAATTTGGCTTCATCCAGTTTCCCTTGCAATTGTTTCGCTAACCCCAGGGTACTGTAAGTCGGGAGAAAACGAGGTTGCAACTTTAACGCCTGTTGACACACGGCGATCGCTTCATCAAACTGCTTTTGGGCAATATGGTGATTTGCTTCTGCGTGTAAATCAAGGACAGTTTTTTCGGGAGTGTCGGACAATGGCATGGTCAACCGCAAAAATAGGACAGCTTTTAATATAGACGTTGAATTGATGAAAATAGTTTACAGGACTTACGCACCCAACCAAAGAAACCGGGTTTTTTTACGAAAATACTTGGTTGTGACCCACATATTCTATAAAAAAACCCGGTTTCTCGGGCGACCTGTATCATTACCCATTACCCATTACCCATTACCCATTACCCATTACCCATTACCCATTACCCATTACCTGTTCCCTATTGTTAAGAAATATTACGACAAATTTATTAAAAAATGTTGCAACTTATTGATTGACTTGCTAGATTGTGCATAGAGGGTCTTGCCATGAACGCTCGTATTGAGGAGACAGTTGAGCCATGCTTGAAATCAATGTTGCTCTGTTAACCAGGAATTAAGGAAAAAAGATAGCCTGGTCTGTTGTCTAATCGTGAC
>DATNRE010000537.1:0-2761 GCA_036703685.1 Candidatus Obscuribacterales bacterium | reverse complement strand
CCGCTTCTAACAGTCGTACTCTCTATCCTTCTGACCATTTTGGCATCATGGCTGATTTGTACATCCTCCATTAAGCCATAAATACTGATAACGAATGGGTCAGAAACACCAACAGGACTTACGCAACTGATAGACGCGATCGCTATTAAACAGAAGTTAACTTCATGGAAACATAGGGATAAAATCGATTAATTCAACTCTCTTTAGAAAGAGATTGATAAATCTTGAAATCTTAAAAACTCATCAAATATCTGGCAAAAACTTTTTACTTTTAGGCTATTTTTTGATGATCCATCTATAGATAGATTATATAAGAACTGAAACTTGATTATAGTGAGATTAGCTGAGTAAATAAATCTTAATATTTAGCTCAGGTCGGAATTAATCGTTAGGAAATAATTAGGAATTATTGTATGACAGCAACTTTGAGTCCCGATCAAGTGATTAAAGGGATATCAACCAATCTGCCTTCACTTTCTCAATCCGTTAATTTTATTGAGGCAGAACAGCACTTTATTCAACTGCTAAATTTAGAAAATCTCGATCAGGAAATCAGTATTAACCCAGAATTAGTAGAACCGTTTGAAGCCCCACTCAATACAGCTTTATTAAGGGCTTACACCGAAAATTTTGAAAATAATGATATTAATTTAGCCCGCTTATTTTTACAACGCATTCTTTATCGAATTAATCGGCTGAATTTGTTTTGGTATGATGATTTAAAGCACTATAGCAACGAACGGTCTTATTATAAAAACTGGGTGCGCGATCGCATTGAGGAAGTTTGGCAAACTTGGGAAAATGCCCAATTTGATCTCGAAGAATACAAACAACAAGATATTAAGCAAGCGTTAAATGAACGGAGCGAGGTTGATCTCAACCCAGCGATTAGTGAAAATAAATATTATTTGCGGCACGAAATGACCCTGGAAGGGTATAAACATTTATTAGCGATCGCTTCTTTAGATGGATTAGTAGAAGCCAGTCGAATGTCGCGGATTTTGGGCGGTGCGAGTAACGAAGTCCAAGCCACATTAATCTTAGTGTTACTCGAAGAATATGGCAATGGTCATCTCCATCGAAAACATTCAACCTTTTTTGCTCAAATGATGGCAGAATTGGGGTTAGAAACGGAGCCAGAAGCTTATTTTAACAGGGTTCCTTGGGAAGTTTTAGCTTCAATTAATCATAATTTTCTCCTAACAGAGTGCAAGCGCTATTTCTTACGTTATAACGGCGGCTTAACTTACTTTGAAATTGCTGGCCCTGCCATTTATACCGATTATAAATTAGCCGCCGAACGGCTCAAACTTTCAGATCCGGCCATGGGGTATTGGGCATTACATATCCGCGAAGATGAACGTCACGGTCGCTGGATGTTAGACAAAGTTGCGTTACCCCTAGTGGATCGATATCCGAATGATGCTTGGCAAATTCTGCTCGGTTATGACCAAGAAAAATGGATGGGCGATCGGGCCGGGGATGCCGTGATTAAAGCTGTTAAACAAGCAGAAAAATCTGTTAGCAATTCCTAATTCAATTTTCAACAATTTCCCATTAACATTTATCTCCAAATATTCATCATGCAAACCGGATTATTATCTTCCCATCAAGTTACAGAACCTTATTCTCCTGATCAAGTATTCTTCTGCCCTGAAGAATCTCAATTTTACTCTCAATGTATTGAGAAAATGGTATTAAATGAATGTACACCCTTTGACTCAATTATTGAATTTGGAACGGGTGAAGGGAGTCCTATCATTAATTGTTTACTTAAAACTCGATTTAAAGGCTGTATTCACGGCTATGAATTAAACATTGATGCTTGTAAATTAGCTTGGTCTACCATTGAGAAATATCAGCTTAGAAACAAGTATATTATTCATAATGAATGTTTTTTTAGTGCTTCCCCAGGTTCCGCCAGTTATTTAATTGCAAATCCTCCTTATCTTCCGGCACCTGATAATGATTTATATCTGCCTGCCTTGCATGGGGGAATTGATGGGGCTACCATTACCAAGAAGCTGTTTACAGTGGGTTGTAAGAATGTTTTATTAATGATTGCGGCTTATTCTAATCCGGTGGAAACCATTGAGTATGCTCAAGCGCAGGGTTATCAAGTGGTTGATTTTATGATTTCACCGTTAAAGTTTGGTTACTATAGTTGCGAACCGGCGTAAATAGAAGGTTCGTGTCACCAGGTGCAGCCTTGTAAAGTTTTGTAAAAATGACCCATTTTTGGGGCGGAATTGATAAGAAATACAAATGATAACTTTGCCTAGTTTGTCTCCTTCTAGGCAAAGTACAATGAAAAGATAAACCTCAGCATGAGGACTTGACCCATGCTATCTATCACTATCCAACATCCATTTTCGGCAAAGATATATTTGAAAAAATTATAGATTATGGATAAAAAGGAAGCTAAGAGAGAAAAGTTATTCACAGGCTAGAATTTATATATATCAAGTATTATAACCACAGGCTGCACCTGGTGACACGAACCTTCTATTTTCGCCGATGAGAGAGGATGGATGCTCGATGTTGATTGTCCTCTATCTGGAAGCAAAGCTATGGGTTTTAACAATTTTTGTTACTTCATCTTGGCAACTGGCTTCATCGAGGAGAAGCAACTGGATAACCGTTGCGGCTATATTACGGAACATTTTCTTAGAAGAACTCATTTCTCCGTAGGCAGCTTGTTCTATGGCGATGACTCCTGAACCTAGAGTTTCTATCAGTTTTGGGTCGGTGAGGGAATTAA
>DATNRE010000536.1:0-8149 GCA_036703685.1 Candidatus Obscuribacterales bacterium | reverse complement strand
GGCATCGGTTATATTCCCGACAAAGACCAAGCCCTGAAAATTATGCACCTGGGAGACTCCATTACCGCAGGGAAAGAAAATGGCAGTCAACTTGAAGCTGAATGGCAAGGATATCGGATCGGTTTATGGCAGCGTTTTGAGTCCTTGGGTGTTCCGATTGATTTCGTGGGTAGCCAGTCCAACGGAACCGCCAACCTACCCGACAAAAACCATCAAGGTCATGCAGGATGGACGATTAACAATATTAAAGATGGCAAATCTGATGTTCCAGGGAGTGGGGTGAATAACTGGATTCCAGCTTCTGATCCTGATGTTGTGCTGTTGATGATTGGTACAAATGATGCCGGCGGAAATGTTTCGACGATGGGGAGTCTATTGAGTAGTTTAATTGATGCAATTATCACTAAACCTAACTTTGATAACGGAGATTTGTTGGTGAGTACCATTGCACCGATCCATCCTAAGAGTTCTTACTACGCTTCCCGATTCGAGAACGTCAAAGCTTATAATGCTCTGATTCCTGGAATTGTTGACAGTAAGCCGGCCTCAGAAAACGTCAAATTCGTCAATATGTGGCAAGGATCAAACCCAATCCTAGAAACCGATATGACCGCCCCTCCTGCGGATAATGGTTTGCATCCTACGGCCACGGGTTACGAGAAAATGGCTAACTATTGGTTTGACTCTATTCTCGACGCCACGGGACAAAAACAGATTCTCGAGGATAAAACCGTGGTTAAAGGTTCAGCCTATAATGACGTGATTATCGGGAATACTTCTAATAATATCCTTCAAGGAGGCGAGGGCAACGATAAACTGACAGGTAGCGGTGGTGCTGATACCTTTGTTTATAATAACCCCAACCAAGGCGAAGACACCCTAACAGATTTTACTCCCAGTCAAGGGGATGTGTTTAATATTTCCGCCGCCGGGTTTGGTGCGGGATTAGTAGCAGGAACCGCGTTAAGCACAACTGCATCCAGTCAAGGTGTTTTTATCAGTGATACAACCTTAAATTATTTAGGGGACATGGCTACATTCTTCTATAACACCTCTACGGGTTTACTGGGATTTGACCCTGATGGTAACCAGTCTCAATCCCTAATCCCATTAGCCGAACTCACGAATAAACCGACCCTAACCAGGAATCAGTTCGTGATTGTTTAATTAGATTAGACAGTTTTATTGTGGGGGTTTGAAACTGAAACCCCTACAGTTTTTTTCACAGAGGATTTAGGATTGCTATATACTAATTGTGTTTTCACGGAAACGGGCAGGTTGCTGTTTTTCACAATCCTAAATCTTCAATGTCAAAATTGACTTCTTCCCAGGTTCAATTACAAAATCGTCAAAAACTACTGCTTCAAGTCCAAAATGAAGTTAAGCAGTATCGCTTACAGTCGCTACATCGAGCGGTATTAACTCATTTAGCTCAAGAAACGCCCCCGTTAAAAATGCGACGTATTTGGGATGTGGAGTTAAAAGTTAGTCATCATCAGAGTGTTCGTTTAACAAATGATACGGGAATTATTCAGGTTTTTGATCGCTTAAATGGCAGATTATTAATTTTAGGATCTCTGGGTTCGGGAAAAACCACAACCTTAATCGGATTAGCTAAAGTATTAGTGAGTCGCGCTCAAACCGATGGGGAAGAACCTATTCCTGTTTTACTGGATTTATCAACTTGGAAAAATCCCGATCAACCCATAATAGATTGGATTGTCGAGCAACTGTATATTAAGTATGGAATTGCTCAGGTTATCGGTCAAAATTGGATACAACAACTTCAAATTTTACCGTTAATTGATGGGTTAGATAAACTTTCTTTAGATAAACAGGTTAAATGTATTCAACAGATTAATCAACTTTTGAATGGGGATGTTTCCCCTTTACATTTGGTAATTTGTGCTAATGTTATAAGTTATCAAAAACTATCAGAACGTTTGGATTTGAATGGGGCTATTTTTTTACGTCCCTTAACGATTCAACAAATTCAAGATTATTTGATTAATTCTCGTAGTCGAGAACTTTGGCACAATATTGAAACCGATAAACCCTTATTAAATTTAGCAAAAACACCGCTATATTTAACGATGATGACCTTAGCTTATGAAGAAATTTTAATCATGTCTTGGAAACATCTTAATTCCTTTGAGGAACAACGGGATTATTTATTTAATGCCTATATTCGTCGTCAACTGAATCAGGATATTCATAAATCCCAATATCTCCCGGGAAAAGCTCCTAAATCCGAAAGTTTTAGACGGTGGTTAGGATGGTTAGCAACTCGACTCACAACCGATGAAGTTACAGAATTTTCAGTTAAAAAAATACCGATTCATTGGTTAGATGAAAATGAAGAAAAACCCCGTTATAAATTGATATTAAAGTTGATTTTAGGTTTAATTTGGGTGATCGTGATCGGAATTATGGTCGCTGGAATTACTACTAAGATAAATATACTATTAATTACGGGAATAGGTTTGGGATTATTATGGGCAATTTTATTAGAAAAATCGGGTTTAAAACAAAATATAGAACAATTTGTAATCCGATGGATTCTGTGGAAAAATGGGAATATTCCTTGGAATTATCAACGGTTTTTAAATGATGCTACGGATAAGTTATTATTACAAAAAACCGATGATCGCTATCGTTTTATTAACCGTTTATTACGGGATCACTTTGTCAATAAAATCTAAACCGGAAACCAATTAATATCTAGTAATTGCTCCAGGTTATAAGGACATTCGGAAGGAAAGTTGACAGAATTTTGAGTTTTAATTTTCACAAATCCCAACGCATCCTGATAGATAGAGTCAAATTCTGAATCTAAATAATTAAGGAGATTTGTGGTAATTTTTCGTCTCAACTGAACTCTAAAGCTATAAATTTCTTCTTCCCAATGAACTCTATTATAGTCAGCCTCCCGTGTCCAATATTGCAGTAATAATAAATGACGGATAATCTGTTCTAACAGACTCACTACCGCGTTTTTCTTTTCCCTACCCAAATCCTCTAATTCCTCAATTAAGTTCTCTATATCTAACTGTTCAAATTGGTGATTTTTAATTAATTTAACCGTCTCTTGTAACCATTCAGCATCATCGGTTTCATAGAGTGTTTTTAAATCCATGATTATCAATTATTTACCCCCAAAATCATCTCAAATCCTGCTTAATCTTCCGTTGTTTGGCGTTTCGCCCCCGGAGTCACCCCTCGACGTCCGGGATCGGTTTGAGAGCGTTTAATAAACTGGCGTAAATGCTGAATTGCCGCATGATCCGGTAATAAATCTAACTGTTCTAACCCTTGGGTAAAAGAATATTCAGAACGATATAATAAGCGAAAGGCTTTCTTTAATAAAGAAAAATCCTCCGAACTAAATCCCGCCCGTTTTAACCCGACTAAATTCAGCGATCGCACCCGAGAAGGATTCCCCTCAACTAACACAAACGGAGGCACATCTCGATCAATTCGGGTCATGCCGCCAATCATGGCTAATTGCCCAATATGGACAAATTGATGCACCCCTAAAACCCCACTTAATCGGGCTTTTGATTCAATATAAACATGACCCGCTAGGGCGACGGAATTGGCAATGACCACCTGATCTTCAATCACACAATTATGGGCGACATGAACATAGGCCATTAATAGATTTTGATTCCCAATAATCGTAGCGTCCCCGGCATTTGTAGCGCGATTAATTGTGACATATTCCCGAATCAGATTATCATTACCAATTTTAACTAAACTCAAAGAACCATCATATTTGAGATCTTGAGGTTCGGAACCAATCACCGCCCCCGGGAAAAATTGATTGCGATCGCCAATTTCCGTACGACCATTAATCACAACATGGGAACTAATTACCGTATCCGCACCGACCTTAACGTGTTCCCCAATCACAGCATAAGCGCCAACTTGAACCGTAGGATGGAGTTCTGCACCAGGATGAATCACAGCAGTGGGGTGAATTAAGGTCGTCATAGAAATTAAAATGGGTTAAAACCTAACAAGATACAAAAATTCAGTCCACAAGAGAGAACATCAGTTCTCCTTCACAGGCCAGTTTACCATCGACTTCAGCGCGAGCTTGCATTTTACCAAAACGGCGTTGTTTCACGGTCAATAATTCCGTGGTCATGATCAATTGATCCCCCGGAACTACAGGACGACGGAACCGGACTTTATCAATTCCCGCAAATAAAAATAAACTGCCTTTCAAGTCGGGAAGTTGGGTTAAAACCACTCCTCCGACCTGGGCCATGGCTTCCACAATTAAAACTCCGGGCATAATCGGACGTCCGGGGAAGTGGCCTTGAAAATGGGGTTCGTTAATGGTGACATTTTTTAGGCCCACGGCCTTTTTACCCGGGACATATTCAATAATTCGATCCACCAAGGCAAAGGGATAGCGATGGGGCAATAGATTTTGAATCTCCTCAATCATCAATACTGTTTCAGCGTTCAATACAGGGGCGTCGTCCATATCCGATGAATTTAATTTAGGGTTAGTGGTAGAAAGAAGCCCTAAAGGGCTTACTACTTTGATATTTCCTGAACCAGTTGAACATGGAGATGGTGTCCGGCTTTGTATGCTAAGTAATGAGCTTGGGGGATGAAACCCAATAAACTCAAATCCCCTACTAAGTCTAAAATTTTATGACGCACGGGTTCATTTGCATATCTCAAAGGTGGATTTAACCATTGGTGATTGTCACAAACTATAGCATTATCCAGACTCCCTCCTTTGATTAACCCAGCCTGGCGTAACTGTTCCACCTGTTCTTTTAGGGTAAAGGTTCTAGCTGGGGCAATTTCCCT
The DNA here is from genome assembly GCA_036703685.1 of Candidatus Obscuribacterales bacterium. Classification (GTDB taxonomy): domain Bacteria; phylum Cyanobacteriota; class Cyanobacteriia; order Cyanobacteriales; family Microcoleaceae; genus Planktothrix. The sequence continues at coordinate 3,319 of DATNRE010000536.1, read as the reverse complement.
GGCAAAAGTTTCGGGATTAGCGGTGTAACTATACCATTGATTGCCAATCACTGGAGCAGAAAAATCAATCCCATAGCTAAATCGGGTTTCCGATGCGGGAAAAACCGCTACAAAACCGTCGCCCTGTTGGACGGATAGGGGTTGGGTAATTTGAAAATCAGGGACATCCTGGGAAGAAATATCAAGGGCTTGACGTCCAACGGTGGCGATCGCCTCGACCCAATTTTGAGCCGAACCATCTAATAAGGGGACTTCGGGGCCATCAATTTCAATTCTAGCGTGATCAATTCCCATTCCCGTCAAGGCGGCTAACAAATGTTCAACGGTTCTCACTTTAGCGTTTGTAGTGCCTAATTCTGTGGATAAAGTTGTGGATAATACCGATTCTAATATAGCCGGAATTTGAGGATTTTCTGGTAAATCAACCCGCACAAAATAGCGTCCTTCCCCCATATTTGCAGGTAAAACCCTAACAGTTGTGTTCACACCCGTATGTAATCCCACACCGGAACAACTAAACCCAGATTTTAAGGTATATTCGCTCTTGATGCTCAATATCAGTTCTCCTAATTTTTAAGGGTTTATGTGTTTGATTATTGCATATTATTTGATTTTGTCATATAATCGAGACTCTAGTGATTATTGTCAAGCTCTATGAATCAACCCTTATTGCATTTTTTGGCAACCAAAAACTATAAAAATTTATGTTCAGAACAACCATTGTATCTCAGTAATCTGAATATATTTATCGGGCCGAATGGTTCAGGAAAAAGTAATTTTATTAGTTGTCTTAAATTCTTAAAAAATTGCTTAATTAATATTCCCGAAGAAAATCGAGGAGTGAGTAGTTTTGAAGATGCTATTTCTAAGATCGGTGGTACTAGAATTTTAGATAGCCGTGTTAGTAGTCCAGCAAAAGTTAATCTTTATTATTGTTTTTCTCAAATTTCTCATACGAATAATCCTCAAAGAGACAGTGTAGTTTTTGACTTACAACTCTATACTGATAGGGGAGAAACTAGGGCGACAGTTTCAGAAGAATATTTATATGGGGGGGAAGATTTACATGATCATGCTAACTCTGATCCTTTTTATTATTATAAATTACATAATCGAGGATTAGGTAAAGGAGTTGTATCTGTTTACGATCAACCCAGTCAATATTACCCTACTCATTTTGAAACTTTAGAAAATATTCCTACAAATTCCTTGGGCTTATCATCTATTACTAAAATCTTAGAAAATAGTCAATCTCCTCCTGAAAATACACCGATTTATAGGATCAGGAGAGAAGTAATTGACTTAGTTTCAAAGTGGCATTTTTATAATGCTAATAACATGGATTTAAACCAAATTAGAACCGCCGAGCCAAAACTAGGACAAAGTGATATTTACTTATCTCCATCAGGTGATAACTTAGCTTTAGTTTTGGATAACTTATACAATCAAAATATTGATTTTGAGGAAAGTCTTAATTTAGCAATGAAATCCATTCTACCCAAAACTCGTCGAATTAGACCAATCCGTTCTGGTCGTTTATCTTTAACTGTAGAATGGCATTTTCAAGACATGAATGAACCCTTTTATCTCAATGAAATGTCCGATGGTACAGTGAGGATGTTGTGTTGGGCAACAATATTACATTCTCCAGTGCTACCTTCTTTGTTAGTTATTGATGAACCAGAATTAGGATTGCACGTTGCCTGGATGCCCATTTTAGCCGAGTGGATTAAACAAGCGGCGGAAAAAACTCAGGTGATTATTACTACCCATAGTCCTGATCTTTTGGATCATTTTACTGATCGTTTGGAGAATGTTTCTTATTTTCATTCCACTGATCAAAACCATTTTTCAATTAAACCCCTTTCTCGGGAAATATTGGAACCAAAATTAACAGAAGGTTGGGAATTAGGTGATTTATATCGTGTTGGCGATCCGACTCTGGGAGGTTGGCCGTGGTAGTATGGGTTTTTGCCGGAGGGGGTGAAGCGGAAATTCGAGGATTAATCCCTTTTTTAACACAAAATTTTCCGGGGTGTCAATTCCAAAGAAAAACCCCTGTTCGTCAAAAACCTGGCCCTAAACCGAATAAGTCCATGAGTTATGGAAGAACGGGTAGGAGTTTAATTGAGCAAATTAAAGAGCAATTACCGATTGCTTTAAAAGCAGAAAGAAATCAATGTGACCTGATTTTTGTTTTTGATGATTTAGATTGTCGTAATCCAGAAACACAAAGACAAAACATATCGGAATCCCTATCAACAATATTAGATTGTGATGGTATTCCAATATTGATTGGGTTTGCCGCGCCTGAACTGGAATCTTGGATTATTGCGGATTGGGATAATTCAATCGCTAAACATCCTGATTTTAGAGGAAGACAGGAACGGATGCGTTGGTGGTTGAAGACAAAAGCAAATATTTCTTTTGATAATCCAGAATCATTTAGTAAGTACAACTCTCAAAGAGATTGCTGTCAAGACAAACTATCAGAAGCACTAATTCAATCGAGTATTCAAGATGAAACTGATCGGCACAAACCCCGTTTTTCTAAAGGAATTGATACCCCTATTCTTTTACTGAAAATTGATCCGAGTCAAGTCCAAAAAAAATGCCCCTTATTCCGTCAAATGTATAATTACCTTCAAAATTTTTGTTGTTCTTTTCCGTCTTCAAGCTAATACATGGTTTTTTATAAATTTCTGCCTTGGGGGTATCAAAACTGAGTATAATCAAGGAATTGATTTTATCAAAACTTTGATGTATGCCAAAAAAATTATCTCCCATGTTCTCTAATTCCGATAATACTCAAAGATATAATACAGAATTTGATCAACTTTTAAATCAAGCCTTAGATATTGTAAAATCTAGTCTGAATCAACCAGAAATTCCCTATGAGCAAAGGCTAAATGCCGCATTAAAAGTATTGGAAATAGGCAGATTATCACAACGGAAAGATTTTAATTCAAATTTATCCGATCTTCTCCCATCTGGCGATAATTTATCCCATAGTCCAGAACCAGAAACAACTATTATAAATCCTGATTATCTACAAATTAATAATTTTTTCTCAAAAGAAGAACATCAAAAACTTTTGAACCTGACCCTCGCCAATCAAAATAATTTCTTTTCCTCGGAAGTGATTAATCAAGAATCAGAATATCGTCAATCCTATATTTTACTTCCTGAACACTTTACAGAATTTCATGAATTAATTACCCAAAAAATTCTTACCGCCAGACCGCAGGTGATGGAAAAATTAAAAATACAAATGTTTTTAGTTGCGCATTTAGAAATTCAAATTACGGCTCATTTCCAT
>DATNRE010000535.1:0-4217 GCA_036703685.1 Candidatus Obscuribacterales bacterium | reverse complement strand
ATTCCAATTGAGACACCGGGCGCACCTGTCCCCCCAAACCGATTTCTCCAATTAAAATAGTCCGGGGGTCAACCACCCGGTCACGGAAACTCGCTACAATCGCAATGGCTATGCCCAAGTCCGCCGCCGGTTCTTCGACCTTTAAACCCCCCACCGACGCCACATAGGCATCCAATTTAGATAGGGGAATCCCCACCCGTTTTTCCAAAACCGCTAAAATTTGTAATAACCGACTACTATCGACCCCGGTGGTTGCCCGTCGCGCCGAACCGTAACTAGCCGGACTGACTAGGGCTTGAATTTCCACCACAATCGGCCGAGTTCCTTCTAAAGCTACCACCGTTGAAGTTCCGGGGGAAAAATCATCTCGATTACCTAAAAATAATTCCGAAGGATTAGAAACTTCTTTTAATCCATGGGCGACCATTTCAAACACCCCGATTTCATGGGTCGCGCCAAAACGGTTTTTCATCGAACGTAATAAGCGATGGGAAGCAAACCGATCGCCCTCAAAATATAACACCGTATCCACTAAATGTTCTAAAACCCTCGGCCCAGCAATGCCCCCATCTTTGGTGACGTGACCGACAATTAACAGGGTAATATTTTCCCGTTTAGCCACTTGCATCAAAGCCGACGTACATTCACGCACCTGGGCCACCGAACCCGGTGCAGAGGTCAGACTGGAGAAAAAAACCGTCTGAATACTATCAATCACGGCTAACTGCGGTTTTAGGGATTCTAACTCTCTTAAAATTACTTCTAAATCGGTTTCAGGGAGTAAATATAAATCTTGTTCCTGATGAGAATTCGTCGAAGATTCTGGCTTAGGGGTTGTGTTTTCGCCATTTTCTGCGGATGTCGGCGGTTTGGGGTGAAGATTTTTCAGTTGTTCGGTAAAGGGGTCAGGGGGGGTTGGGGGATGCTGACTACCATTTTCGGGTTTAGTTTCCGGTGTGGTTTCGGTTTCGATCTCCTCCCCGACTCCTAACCGTTGCGATCGCAATTTTACCTGTTGTCCCGACTCCTCCGCCGACACATATAACACCCGATTGGTGTAGGACAAAAGATTAGCCACCTGCAATAATAGGGTAGACTTGCCAATCCCCGGTTCCCCCCCAATTAAAACCAAAGACCCAGGCACAATTCCACCGCCCAAAACCCGATCTAACTCTCCATAACCCGATGGCATTCGAGATTGGGATTGATCGGAAATTTGGGATAATAAAAAAGAAGCACGGGGTTGTCCGGGTTTCGTGGCTTCCGGTAGACCCTCGGGGTTTTCTCCCTGGAGGTGACTCCAGCTAAAGCGTTGGGAAGGTGTAGGCGCGGCTTGTTCAACTTGTTCTTCTAGGGAATTCCAGGCATGACAAGCCGAACATCGGCCAAAATATTGAGGAAATTCGGCTCCACATTCGTGACAAACATAAAGGGTGCGAGACTTTGCCATGTAATCAGTAATCAGTTGATCGGGTTGCGAGTTCGACTATGATTTCTATTAAAACTGTAACTTAATCCAACTAAGGGAGCGTTGAAATCCATTGGAAAATCATAAGGAAAAAATTTTGGTTGTCGATGATGAGGCTAGTATCCGTCGGATTTTGGAAACTCGCCTTTCCATGATTGGTTACGACGTCGTAACCGCCGCCGATGGAGAAGAAGCCCTAGAGACCTTCCGCAAAACTAACCCTGATTTAGTGGTTTTGGATGTGATGATGCCCAAATTAGACGGGTATGGGGTCTGTCAGGAGTTACGCAAGGAATCCGATATTCCTATTATCATGTTAACAGCCTTGGGGGACGTGGCGGATCGGATTACCGGGTTAGAGTTGGGGGCGGATGATTATGTGGTTAAACCCTTTTCTCCCAAGGAACTTGAAGCTAGAATTCGCTCGGTATTACGTCGAATTGATAAAAATGGAACTTCGGGTATTCCGAGTTCCGGTGTCATTCAAGTTAGTAATATTAGGATTGATACGAACAAGCGACAGGTTTACAAAGGAGATGAACGCATCCGCTTAACCGGGATGGAATTTAGTTTATTAGAACTATTAGTCAGTCGTTCTGGTGAACCTTTTTCCCGTTCTGAAATTTTACAAGAAGTTTGGGGATATACTCCAGAACGTCACGTCGATACCCGGGTGGTAGATGTTCATATTTCTCGCCTGCGGGCTAAGTTAGAAGATGATCCGAGTAATCCCGAATTAATTTTAACCGCACGGGGAACCGGATATCTATTCCAACGAATTATTGAACCCGGAGAAGTCGGTTAAAAACCGGATTCTGATCCCCCCAAATCCCCCTGAAAAAAGGGGGACTTTAATTTTAAAATTACCCATTACCCATTACCCATTACCCATTACCCATTACCCATTACCCATTACCCATTACCCATTACCTATTCCCTATTCCCTATTCCCTATTCCCTATTCCCTATTCCCTATTCCCTACTATACTTTCATGGCAAAATCCGATCGCAATCAAATATTAAGATTACTCCCTATTTTTGCGGGTAGTTTGGGTGGGGTATTACTCCTAATAAATCGGCTCCTAACCCCCGAATTATTCAACTCTCAAGCCCGTTCCGATGCTCTGGGGGTGATTTTAAGTGCAGTGTTGATTTTAACGGGGTTATTGTGGCAACAAATTCAACCTAAATCACCGGAAGCTGTGGATTTAATCGGAGAACAAGGGTTTGATTTGAAACCGGATTTACCCGAATTTATTCAAGCGGAATTAGCCTGGGCTTCCCATTTATTATTAACCAATACCGTTACCCGTTCTGTTGTGGTTTATTATCAGGGGGAAGTATTATTAAGACGAGGAGTATTAGGAAATATTTCTCAGGTTAAACCCGGGCCTATTTTACAACGGGTGATAGACAAACAGAAACCTATTTATTTAGTGAATTTAGCCCTATATCCGGGTCGAATTGAATTTGATTATTTACCCGAAAATACCCAGGGTGTAATTTGTCAACCTCTCGGTGATCAGGGGGTTTTAATTCTGGGCGCTAATGCTCCTCGAAGTTATACCCAACAAGATGAAAATTGGGTCGCGGGGATAGGAGATAAGTTAACTTATACCCTATCTAATCTGCTCAATCAATCTGCAATTCTCACCTGATGGCCGAGTTATTCAGTCGCACACAAAAATAAAACCGATATCGGTCTATTTTAATATAATATTATTAATAATTCTGGATAACTGAATGTTAGTTTGGGAGTTGAGGTCATGGAAATTATATTTGAGTCTACTGAGGAATTTGAGGCGGATTTAAAGACCCATAGTGAAGCCGAACATGATATTATTGTACAACAACTTCATGAATATTCTGCCTTATTATTAGAAGATAAAAGGGATCAAGAAAGAAGAATCCATCAGTTTCATCAATTTGATGGTCTGGAGGACTATGGGTCATCTCTCTATTCTTTTATTGTTAATTATTACCTGCGAGTAATTTTAACTGTTGATAATGATCCTTTATTTGATCGGATAATTATTACTTTATTTAGAGTGGTTGATAGTCAGTTTGTGGCTGAAATTTATCAACAAGTTGGAGAATCAATTTATCAGTCTTTCTTACCCCCCAAACCCTTAACGGAGGTCAAATCAAATCATGTTACAGTCGCTACCAGCACTCATTGATGAACGCGGGATTATTCGCAAAGCGTTAAAACTACTTCCTGTGCCATTGCGAGGTCGGTTTTTAGAGGTTTTAGCCGAACTTCAAGACGAATCTTGCTATCGCTATCAACGGTTTTATAAAACCAAACTTAAACGTATCAAAGGCACACAAATTCCCCTTTATTGTGCAAAAATTGATGACGCAGAAAACTGGAAACTTTATATATCTTATCAAGAGGGTAAATTGTATTTAGAAGATATTATTCATCCTGTTTATAAAGACAATAAAGATAAAGATAGTTTAGATATTATTGCGGAATTGAATGATTTTTAGCACTTATAGGAGGGAACAGGCAGAGCAGGGGAGCAGGCAGGGCTGTTTCAAAGTCGGGTGAAAAAGAGTAAAGAAAGAGCGATCGCCACCTGATAGAATGGAGAGCGATCGCTATTTTTTTCTAAAAAAAGATGCTAACAAGTTTAATAGAAAATTTAAAAAAAGTCAAGGACTTCAGAAAAAGTCAGGGAAAAAGGTATGAGTTATGGGAAGTGCTATTAGTAGTAGTTTTAGGGGTGATGTCAGGGCATCAAGG
>DATNRE010000534.1:0-10919 GCA_036703685.1 Candidatus Obscuribacterales bacterium | reverse complement strand
GTTTCGTAACATTTCCCCTATTCTAACAGGTGTTCCGATCAGAATGCCAGTTTCGGCAATTTCATCACTCCGTAGCAGATCAGCAGAAAGGATTCATCCCCCATAACCCATTCGTAATTCGTAATTCGTAATTAATCACAGCGATCGCAACGGCCCTTAACCGTGATTTCATAGGCATTTACCCGAAACCCTGGGGGTAAGGGGTGAATCGGCAAATCACCCAGGACATCCCACTCTAAATCCTGAATTTGCCCACAACACTCACAAACAAAATGGTGATGGGGTTCCACCTTGGCATCATAACGAGTTACCCCTTCATCCAGTAACACCTCTCGGACTAATCCCACCGATCGCAGAACCGTCAAAGCACTATAAACACTAGCTTTGGAAGCGATAGGAAGTTCCCGGTTAATCTCAGTGAGAATATCATCCACCGTCGGATGATCGTAACGGGACAAGAGATTGGCATAAACCGCAAACCGTTGGGGGGTAATGCGTAACCCCTTCTGTTTCATCTGTTGGCTGATCTGTGTAGTTCTATTCTGACCTTCCATAGCTTGCTATATTGAATCTTCCTTTACAGATCATAACATTTATTTTAAGTTACTGAACTTTACATCAATTTTATTCTTACCCTTGACAAACTCAAAACTAAGAATTATTCTTAGATATGACGAGATCAACAAGAGGAGACACCATGGACTTATCCAACGCAAAAACCGCCCAAAATATAGAAGCCGCCTTCGGTGGGGAATCGATGGCCAACCGTAAATATTTATTTTTCGCAGAAGTCACTAAAAAACTGGGCATGGGAGATTTAGCCAAACTGTTTCGGGAAACCGCCAATCAAGAAACAGAACACGCCTTCGCCCATTTCCGCCTCCTGCATCCTGAATTAGTCGTCGCTGACCCCGATACCCTATCCGACGAAGAAAAGAAAAAAATTGCCGCCCGGTGTTTGGAGTTAGCTATTGAAGGGGAAACCTACGAATACACCACCATGTATCCCGAATTTGCCGCCCAAGCCCGAGTAGACCGGGATGAAAACGCAGTCAGTGAATTTGAAGAACAAGAGGCTGAGTCCCGGGAACACGCCGGAATCTTCCGCAAAGCCGCCTCAAACTTTGGCCTGTTGGTTCCGATTGAACATCATCACGCCAACCAATATACAGAAGCCCTGAACCTACTACACGGTGAGGATGCGACCCCCAAAGCCGCAAGTTCCGATCCTCAAACCCAAAAATGGATTTGTCGCCAATGTTCCATGATTTACGATCCCGTGGTCGGTGATCCTGATTCTGGTATTGCCCCGGGAACCCCCTTTGAAGCCATTCCCGAAGATTGGCATTGTCCGATTTGTGGCGTAAGCAAAAAGAGCTTTATGGTGTACGAAGAAGCGATCGCAGCCTAATCCGTTTTCCCCAGATCACCAGAAAAAACCCGCCCATCCGATCACTGTTTTCGGGGGCGGGTTTTTTATTCTTTATTCTTACCTAGGCTTGCGTTACCCGTTGAGTCGGGGGCATCACCACTTTCTGAGCTAGACCCAAGGTTTTGAGAACCCAAATTGACCACCAAGTCATATCGAGTTCCCACCATTTCCAACCTGCTTTCGCAACATTGGGATAGGCGTGATGGTTATTATGCCAGCCTTCCCCGTAGGTGAAAATCGCCGCCCACCAAAGATTCCGAGAATTATCATCAGTGTCAAAGGTGCGGTATCCCCACATATGAGTCACCGAATTAATCAACCAGGTACTATGCCACAACACCACAGCCCGGACAAATACCCCATAAATCACCCATGACCAACCGCCGATCGCATAAAGCAGTAAAGCCACGGGAATTTGCATTAACAAATGATAGCGATCTAACCAACAATAAAAGGGATCTCGCGCTAAATCCGGGGCAAATCGTTTGTAATGTTCAGCATCAAAAAAGGATGGACGAGGATAGAAAATCCACATCATGTGACTCCACCAAAATCCCCGTTTTGCAGAGTAGGGATCTTTATCTTCATGTTCGGTATGGGCATGGTGCAAACGATGTCCGGCGACCCAAAAAATCGGCCCCCCTTGTATGGCACAAGCCCCAATTAAAGTAATCCCATACTCTAACCATTGAGGAACTTTAAAACTGCGATGACTTAATAAACGATGGTAGCCTAAACAAATTCCAATACTGCCAAAAAACCAATGTAGAAACAGCGTGATTCCTAAAGCTGACCAAGAAAAAAACCAAGGTGCTAATAAAGCCAGCAAATGAATAATACTGAAAAACGCAACTGTTAAACCACTGAATTTGGGTTCATTTTCTGGGGAAGTTGCGGTCTGAAACGTCATGAAAATCTCCTCTACTAATAAATGTTTAGTTAATCGGTGGAAGCCAATCTGGGTTGATTGTAGGATAACAGAAATTTCTATCCTTTCTTCCTAAAAAAATTGTGAAGTGAACAAAATGTTTATCCAGTCGTTGCTGGTTTTAAAGTTCGATCAGCGATGGCGAGATCTTGATCACTCCCTTGAGTATGAATCATTCGCACCGTATTTGCCAGGTGTTGAATGGAAATATCTTTAAGACAAAAGCCATGGGCCCCTGCTGCTAAGACCTCTGAACCCATGGATTCTGGGTCTGTTACCAAAACTAAAATCTTAGATGGAATCACATAGGAACCCCCCTGAACCTTCCGCACCTTACGGATAAACTTCACCAAATCCATATCGGGTAGGGTGCTATCGACCACCGCCACATCAATATCAATTGATTCGAGTAAGACCAAACCGGTTTCGGCATTTGTAGCTTCGCTGGCGACTTCAATTCCCGGTTGCGATCGCAGATTTTTTCTTAAGTTCAGGCGGATTTCCTCGTTATCTTCAATGATAGCTACCTGGATTATATCATGTTTTTGTTGAATTTTAGGATAACTTTCAGATAAATCCTGGGTAACACCCCAGGCAGAAATTGTATCAACTAACTCAATCTCTCCGGGGGGTTGCTGTTTCAATTGGATCATCTGTTGGGCCGTTAAAATCTTGGATTCATCAAAACCAAATTCCACCTCGGTATGGAATCCTTTTTGTTTGACTCGTTTCAAATTATAGAATCGTTTATTCCAGGTTGTTTTGACAAATGCCCATAAACAACCGAGTAAATAACGGCGTTTAAAGGGATCTTTTTCTAACCCATATTCCAGAAATTTCCAAGCATAAAATCTAGCATAATTTTGCAGCACTCCTTTAAGCACATCTTCCCGGGTCATCTGATCGGGTTTAATAATAGGAGTCACAAAATTATAATGGGAATAATCGCGGATTTCTACTCGATCTTCTAAGTCTTGGAATAGCTCAGAAAACGGCCAAGGAGTGTACATATTCCAATTGGTCATATCCGCTTTCCAATTCCGCGCCATCCGATAGGTTTCTTGAATGGTTTCTGGGGTTTCATTCGGTAATCCGATAATAAACTGAACCTCCGCTAAAATCCCATGTTCTCGCAAAAGTTGAACGGCTTTTTTATTATCGGCAATGGTGGTTTCTTTTCTAAATAAATTTAGGTTTAATTGAGCCGCGGCTTCGGTTCCCAAGGACACATGAACTAATCCCGCTTGGCGATATAAGGGTAATTCTTTCTCATCTCTGAGAATATCCGTAACCCGGGTATTAATTCCCCAATGGACTCCTAAATTCCGATTGATTAATTCCTGGCATAAAGCTACAAATCGAGATTTATTAATTGTGGGTTCTTCATCGGCTAAAATAAAAAATCCGATCTGATGTTCTTTAACTAAAGTTTCGATTTCATCAACAAAATGTTTCGGAGATCGGGAACGATATTTCCGCCAGAATTTCCATTGAGAACAAAACCGACACCGAAAGGGACACCCTCTGGAATAATTAGGAACCGCAACTCTAGTATTCAGAGGGGTATAAATATATTTATCCCAATCTAATAAACTCCAATCTGGGGTTAAGGTGTTTAAATCTGCAATCGGAGGATGGGCGGGAGTCGCGACAATTTTGTCCCCATCTATAAAGGCAATTCCTAATATATTGTGACGTTCTATTGTGTCTGTATTATTTGCGATCGCCCTTAATAAATTAACCGTGATTTCCTCTCCTTCCCCCCGAATAATATAATCAACCCAAGGAGCCTCATTCAATACTTCCCGATACATATAAGTCGGGTGAATACCCCCCATAATTGCCTTCGCATTCGGGCAAATTTGTTTAACAATTTTCAGGGTATTTTGAGACTTATAAATCATCGGAGTAATGGCCGTTGCCAACACCACATCCGGTTGACGATCTTGAATAATTTGGGCTAATGCTTCATCCTCAATAAAGTTAGTCATGGCATCGACAAACTCAATATCGGCAAACCCGGCGGTTTTCAAAGCCCCCCCGACATAGGGAACCCAACTCGGGGGCCAATTTCCGGCAATTTCAGCGCCCCCGGAATGATAATTGGGCTGAATTAACATAATCCGCATTTGCTTTCCTCCTGAAACGTTCTGTTTGTTTCCAGACTTGCGAAGCAATTTAGATTGTATAACTATATAGTGATTAAACAGAAAATTTAATAATAATTTAACACTTCGTAGTGAGTCCTTCAGGACTCAAAGCCCTTAAGGGCTTACTACTAAGTCATGCTTCAGGTTCCGTCTCTTCAATTTCCGAAAAATCTACTTGTTCATAAAGTTCGCTTAAAGTAAATTGGAATTCAACGGAAGCCAGGGAGATGAGATCCTGCTCTGAGTCATATTCGGTAAATCTCCATTGTTTTTCCCCAGTTTTTGAATAGTGTTCGAGATGATAACCATTTTGGTCAATTAAAATATATTCTTGGAATGTGGAAATAGAGCGATACAAGCGAAATTTATCAGTTTTATCGTAACCTTCGGTTGATTTTGATAAAACCTCGACGATAATTGTGGGGTTAGTTACAGTGGTGGTATTTTTTCCTTGGTAAATGGGTTTTTCCTGGATTACCATGACATCAGGATAAACATAGCGTCGGGTGGCGGGTATCCAGAGGCGAACGTCGCCGATAAATAGCCGATATTTTTGTTCTTTGATGGTCAAAGGGAATTTTTTGTAAAAGTTTCCTGCAATTTGGTTGTGGTTGGTGGTGCCACCCGTCATCGGTATAATTTCTCCATCGTGATATTCGCTTTTATATTCTGCGGTTTCCTCTAGGGTGAGGTATTCTTCCGGGGTGTAAGTGCGTTTTTGGGTTTTGTTAGCTTCGAGTAGTTGCATAATATATTATATTTCTCTATAAGGTTTTATGATTATAAATCTTCCTCTTCTAATGCTTTAAGAATAGCTTCACAATGTCCTCTGATTTCCTGTTGACTTACAGTTATCCAATCAAGATGAGAGGGGAAAGCTTCAAGCTCAAAAATTTTATTTTGAATGAGTAAAATTTCATTTTGAGCAAGGTTTGTTCCTCGACCAAAACCTAAGTTTGATAAGCCCCATATAGCTGCCAAGTTAGCTACTGCAATTTCTTCAATCTCTTTTGATTCAAGTTTAACTTGCACATAGTCTTCATTATCAGAAAAAACTATTGTACTACCAAGGGCAGAACCTAGCATCCCTCCTATCTGCGCTCCGACTTGTAATCCTACAATTACTGATACACCTCCTAGTAATGCTCCTACTCCTGCACCAATTGTTGCGCCAATTGCCGCAGCACCAGCACCCATAACAGCTGCTCCTAATGAGCCTGCCCTCAACCGAGCTCCCAAATCAATTGAATCTGTCATTCTGAGTTTTATTTCATCTTTTGACTCAGTTGGAAACACGGCTGCTATCTCGTACAATCTAGTAACTTTTGTTAAGAAGTCTGAGTTTGCGTCGTAGACCTCTTCAGCAATTTTTGCTCTTGCCTCTTTTTCTAAAAACCATCCTTTCCTGAGTGAAATAGCTTGTTTTTGGCATTCCCGAATAAAGGTAGCTAACATAAAGCAACTTTCTTGACGGATCTCAGCTTGTCTGATTTTAAATTGATTAAGCCCCTCTATAAACAAACTCCGATATCCGTTATCTAAAATTGAAGTGATAGCATGGTAGATTTCATTTACTTTTGCAGGCTTGTCCCAGAAAGCATCAAAAACAATATACTGAACATCATGCTCCTGAAATACTTTCTCCCACTGTGCTATACGTTGGGCAACTGTATTTTCATCGCTTGCAGTTAGTTGCTTTCTTCTTTGATTTAGAACTCCTACTACTTTAGGCTGCACTCTTTTAACAACAGATAACTCCTCTTTTATATTGTCGTCTGGTACAATACTCAGGCTTCCTACATAAAGGGCAACTTGGCTTGTTTGCAAAGACTCGATTGCACTGAGGTCAAAGCGAAGCTTTTCTTCTGTGTCTTTACGCAATTTGTAATTTGGATCTGCCTCTTTTGCATCAAGGTATAGTGTAACCGTCAATCCATGCTGAAACCCGGGGGTATCTACAAAAGTTGCTTGTAAACCACTATAAGAATAAGCTTGACCCTCTTGAGTAACGTTTGGTGAATCACCAACCTCTCCAACAACAGTTCGCATCAAAGTTCTGATTAACGTCGTTTTTCCGGTATTGGTGTGTCCGGCTACGGCAATCCTGACCCTATCTTTTGTATCCATATTAAGTACCTATAAAAATCTGACCTATAATTTTGCTATTTTAGGTTGAGTATATAATTACACAATCTTTACGCTAAAATATTTTAGAGTAATTGTCAATAAGTGTTTATCTCTCTTTTGTCGCTCTTCCAAAGGTTTCAAAGTAGGTGTTATGGGTAGAGCGTGTGTCTCTTTTTATGGTATAATTTTGTGCTTTCACCCAGAAACGATGTATGTTTGATGACAAAATTCCTATTACGAATGCGAAACCCTAGCAAGTCTGCGCAATTTTCCCAAAAAACGCCACCTGCAATACCAAAAAGCCACGATTAGTAATTATCAACAATTACTGAATGTGGATGATTTAGCAACGGCTTTGTTTTGTATTTTATATTATCAGGAAAAGCAGGATAAAAGTCGTTCAGAAGCGATTCGCAAAGCCCAATTTAAGCTGCGTAACTTGACAGGAGATGAATTAGATGCTAATTACAAACAACAATTAGCGGAAAATAGAGAAATCGGGTTTCTCACCTACTCAATACTTTGAATAAGTTGCTCATCTCGTAGTGAGTTGTTCAGGAGGACTCTAAGCCCTGAAGGGCTTACTACCAATGGTAGAATAATGTTCTATCCATGGATTATAGCTTTTACTATCTCCATTCCCAGGGAAAACCTAGCCCTAGTAATGCCAAGCGCTATGAGGAAGATATGTTAGAAATTACACTTTAAAATCAATCAATATAGAGGCAATAGAGGCAATTTTTACCATAAGTTACCTCTATCTATTTATGGGTTTATGGGGATTTTAAATCGGCGAAACATTGGATTCCGTGACTTTTTGAAACATAGTTTAATCCAGTTTTTATTGTTATTAAACCCACCAAGGTTTTTCTTGGGTTCGAGGATCTAATTCTGTCCAGGGAGAAATCCAAATCCGATTCTCTTTCACTGCAACATGAACTAATCTCAAGGGTAAAGGTGCTGGCCCTCGCAATACAGAGCCATCGCTGTCATAACGAGAACCATGACAAGGACATTGGAACTGTTGATCCACTCCATTCCAAGGAAATGTACAACCTAAATGGGTACAATTATCAACGATTCCCATGGGATTTAAACTACCATTTTCTTGAATAGTTAAATAAGTTGGTTCTCCGGCTAACCCAGCAACTAAGGCGCGCGTTCCGGGGGGCTCCGCTAAAATTTGGCCGGCGGGAATCGGATTTCCTAAGATATCTTTGGCTAAAATTGCACCACCTTCCGTGGTTTCTGCGGGGGGGAGAAAATATTTACCCAGGGGATAAAGGGTTGCACCCGCCGTTGTTGCCACCACCGCACCTGTGAGAAAATTCAGCAGTTGACGACGGGACATAGAGGGATTTTCCAGAGGAATGCTATTTTCCATGTTGGTTCATTTATAAAATAAATGCTGAGAAGTTAAGGCAAGAGAAGAATCTGTAATGATCCTTAATATAAACGCTTAGTTATATATTTGTCAAGTAATTTTACAATTTTTTTAAAAATCTATACTTTTATAAAACTATATGGTAGTATTGTCGTATCAATCTGATCCCTAAAAGCGTAAAAAACCATGCTCTTTCGGCAACTGTTCGACCCGGAAACCAGTACCTATACCTATCTGATCGCGGATGAAACCAGCAAACAGGCGGTTTTAGTCGATCCCGTATTAGAGCAAGTGGAACGAGATTTCACCCTGTTGCAAGAGTTGGGGTTGACCTTGCGCTATTGTTTGGAAACCCATGTTCACGCCGATCACATTACTGGAACTGGGAAATTGCGAGAACTAACTAAATGTCTGGGGGTGGTTCCAGAAAACGCTATTGTTAATTGTGCCGATCGCTTGATTAAAGATGGAGAAATCTTAGAAATTGGAGATATTAAAATTCAAGCGATCGATACCTGGGGACATACCGATAGTCATGTGGCTTATTTAGTCAATGGCGATCGCATTTTAACCGGGGATTCCTTATTAATTCGAGGCTGTGGACGCACGGATTTTCAAAGTGGAAATGCTGGGTTACTTTACGATAATATTACCCAAAAATTATTTACCCTTGCCGATCAAACCGCCGTCTATCCGGGCCACGACTATAAAGGCAGAACGGTTTCTACTATTGGAGAAGAAAAACAATTTAATCCTCGTTTTGTGGGTCATGATCGAGACAGTTTTATTAACATGATGAATAACTTAAATTTACCCGACCCTAAAAAAATTGCTGAAGCCGTTCCCGCCAATCAACAGTGTGGAAATAAAAATTAAAGTGATTGGATTTTTGAAATTCACTGGAAACAGCCTATCAGGATATTGTATAATACAATAGATCAGGTCAATCCAAATTAGTTAATTTGTCAATTCTAAAAATATGGTTAAATCTCTTGGCGATCGCTTACAGTCCATTGATTCTCAAACCTTAAAACAATGGCTAGATCAAGACAAAATTACTTTGATTGATGTTCGAGAACCTTCTGAACACGCCGGGGAATATATTGCGGGATCAATTCTAGTTCCTTTATCTACCTTTGACCCCGCCAATGTACCCTCGGATGCCTCTAAACCCGTGGTTTTGTATTGTCAAACCAGTAACCGGAGTGGACAAGCGGCCCAAAAATTATTGGCGGCAGGATTTGAACAGGTGAGCCACCTACAAGGAGGATTAAATACTTGGAAACAAGCCGGATATCCAACAGTTATTAATAAAAATGCTCCCATCAGTATCATGCGCCAGGTACAAATTGTCGCCGGGTCATTAATTTTAACGGGAACTTTATTAGGAGCATTTGTTTCTCCCAACTTCCTATTTTTAAGTGGTTTTGTCGGAGCCGGATTACTATTTGCCGGAATTAGTAATACCTGTGCGATGGCAATGTTATTAGCAAAACTCCCCTATAATCAGCGCGTTTAATTAAGGAATAATGCGACAATATTTTCCGATTTTAAACTGGGGATTCAATTACAAACGAGAAGATTTGACCGGGGATTTAACCGCCGGAATTATTGTGGCGAGTTTGTTAATTCCCCAGGGAATGGCCTATGCAATGCTGGCAGGTTTACCGCCCCAAGTGGGACTCTATGCCAGCATTTTTCCTCAGATCATTTATGCCTGTTTAGGAACAGCTTCCATGCTGTCTGTGGCTCCGGTGGCGGTGGATTCTTTAATGGTAGCAACGGCCGTTAGTGCGATCGCCAAGGAAAACACACCGGAATATTGGGGATATGCCTTAACCTTAGCATTATTAGTCGGAATTCTTGAACTTTTAATCGGAATTTTTCGCTTAGGATTTATCGCTAATTTCCTGAGTCAAGCGGTAATTTCTGGGTTTATTAGTGCGGCGGCAATTTTAATTGGATTTAGTCAAGTTAAGCATCTTTTGGGAATTAAAATCCCTCAGACGGAATCTTTTTTTGATACGGTTGTTTCTATTATTCAAGCCAGTCCCAATCTGAATATAATTACTTTAGGGTTAGGGATAAGTAGTTTAGTTCTCCTATTATATTTTAATCGCGGTTTAGGACAATATCTTAAATCTAAAGGGGTTGAGGCATCGATTATTATTCCCCTGACTAAAAGCGGGCCGCTAATATTAGTCATTCTGAGTTCTGTTATCGTGGGGCTATTACATTTAGATCAAGGGTTTGGGGTGAAAGTAGTGGGAGAAATTCCCAGGGGATTTCCACCCTTAACTTTACCTAATTTTGATTTAAACCAAATTCAATTATTAGGAACTTCTGCCTTAGCGATTAGTTTTGTGGGGTTTATGGAAGCCTTTTCCGTGGGTCAATTTCTGGCTAGTAAAAAACGCCAAAAGGTTGCAGCCAATCAAGAATTAATAGCCCTAGGAGCCGCGAATATCACCGCTTCCTTGACCGGAGGCTATCCCATCACGGGGGGATTAAGTCGTTCTGTGGTTAACTTTTCTGCCGGGGCAAATACGGCCTTAGCGTCAATCATTACGGCGTTATTTATGATGTTAACGGTTTTATTTTTTACCCCCTTATTTTATTATTTACCCCAAACCAGTTTAGCTGCAATTATTTTAGTCGCCGTGGGAAATTTACTCGACTTTCCCACCCTCAAGCGGTTATGGAACTATAATAAACTCGATGGGATTAGTTGGGTTAGTACCTTCCTTGCGGTGTTGCTAACCAGTGCGGAACAGGGAATTATTGTTGGGGTATTGATTTCTCTAGTTTTACATTTAGCTCGCACCAGTAAACCCCATATTGCCATAGTGGGACGGGTAGGAAATACGGAACATTTCCGCAATATTTTACGACATCCGG
>DATNRE010000533.1:0-1585 GCA_036703685.1 Candidatus Obscuribacterales bacterium | reverse complement strand
TGTCTAAACCTATACCACTACATAACACACTAGGGGATATTTTTGATGCTGAAAAATTTGACATAGAATCTTACAAACAAAGAAGTTAAAAATTTTAACTTCTTTGTAATAAAAGGCAGTAAAGTCCAGAAACCCTATAAGGGTTTCCGTTTGTCAAACTGTTATTAAACGTTGTTGTAGGATTAAAACACAGAAACAATAAACGACACAATTAAGATTATGCCAGATCCTCAATGGTTAAGACAAGCTGATAGAATTGCACAGATGAAAACTGCGTGGGATGCGTGGAACACAGGGACGGGAGAAGAACGCGCCGCGATGATGGCTGCAACACGACTAAAAACCGGCAACCTAAAAAGCTCGGTTGCAACCCAGGAAGGATACCTACGCCCGTTTAAAGCTGTAAAAGCTACTACGTGGGTTAAAACCAAGATACTTGTAGGGCCAGGGGAGACATCTACGGATTCAGAGTCCGCTAGTGGACAAATCACTCAACTTAAAGCAGCTACTGCTAAATACAACACCGTAACTAAACCAATAGCTGCTAATGATAGTATCTTTAGCTTAATTGGTTTACGGGGTCAAAATCCAGCGCGGATTATATATACAAAAGTTGGAGCTAAAATCCCTGGTGTTGTAAGTCGCCGTACTAAAGAACCTTACAGCTACAGGAAATCCGATAGTGTATCTACCCCTTTCGGTCGGACAGTAGAAACATTTGATGAGGCTGAAACTCCCGATGCTATTTTTGATTTAATCAAAAATGATTTAAAGGCGGCGGCGGGGGAGGACAAAGTTCGGGTTTATTACAAACAAGAGGAAAAGCTAAATCTTGAATAATAGCGATAAATCTACGAATTTAGTAGATACCCTTGGCTTTCCGTTGACAAGTACCGACATAATGGCTAATCATTTAATTATCTTGTCAACGGAAGAGCAACTAAGTGATACTTTTGATATCTTAAATTTAGCCACATTCGATTGGTTAGATGGTCGAATTACAAGTAAGGATTATTGGGATTATTGTACCGAATACGTTAACCCCGATATTCACTTACAACAAATGCAGTTTGCTTTACAATGCCTGATTTAAGCAATAGCTCGCTATGGTATCCTATCTGTAACGAAACATTAAATAAAACAGGAGAGGATAGAATACAACCTTTTTCTTTTCCTGTTTTATTCTCAAATCGTTTCTTAAAGATATATGCTACAACTACCGATACTACGTTAAGGTATGGGGGTAGCATTTCCTTGATGATTGGTTCTATAAACTCTCCTACACCTATTTACTCAACTAAAAGAAATTTAATATTAAATCAATGGAAGTTAATTGATTTAATATTAATCGAACAAGCTGTAAGTTCTCAATTTTATTTGATTTATTCTGTACCCTGGTGGTTTGTGGATGTTCATTTACAGGTTTATCAGTACCAAGAAACTTTATGATCATAACACCCGGTTTATACCCACAATTTCCCGCTACTACCCTAGAAGAACTAACACTTCAATTGTGCCGAAAAGTGTTAGAAGTTCAGAATAATATGGACTTGAATCTAACAAATGAACGAGTAATTACTATTAC
>DATNRE010000532.1:0-1922 GCA_036703685.1 Candidatus Obscuribacterales bacterium | reverse complement strand
CAGGATCAAGCGATCGGATTGAGACGCCAGGAAAGTCATCACCGTTGAAACAAAGATCCAACGCCCGAAAGAAATTAACTCTTTCAAGGCACTTTTATCCCAAGCCAAACCGTTCCGCATCTCGGTATTTAAACAATGACTCCTAATCAGTCCAAACACCGATGAAATTAATACTCCAATAATTAATGCCCAAATTGTAGGACTGATCCAAGCCAAGATAATCATTACCACAAGGCTTAAACCTTGGACAATAAAGTCATAAATGGTCAGTATTTTTAAGTTTAAATTGCGGTTCAAAGTCGCTAGGGATGTAGATTCAAAACCCGCTATGACGGTTCTAAAACCTACAATTGGCATAATCCATAATAGTTGAGGCTCGTTATAAAATGAGGCAATTGGTGCTGTAATCAACAAACAAACAATCCATAATCCCAAACCTCGAAATACTTGAATTGTCCAAGCCGTATTCAGAAATAATGGGTCTTCCCCCCTTTCACTGCGGATAATACTAGGACGAATCCCAATATCTGAAAATATGGTTAAACCGATAATAAAAGTATTAACCAGACCCATCAAGCCAAATAATTCAGGAACCAGAAGACGGGTTAGAATTAAGTTTCCCCCAAATCGTAATACCTGACTTCCTCCATAGCCAAAAAGAGTCCAAATTGTCCCTTGAATTGCCTGTTTACTGAGAGATGACATATTAATTAAAACTTAATCTTTTTGTAGAATTGACCCGAATAAATGAATGGGTTTTAAGGGTGCAATGTCCTTATCAATCAAGGTAAAAGTTAGTTTTCAACAGAGGTTAATCTGGGAGTAAATTAGAGTAAATTACTAACTTGGATATTTAGATTCCCCAATGCTTAGGATAGAACTAATTCGGTTAGTTGTACCACAATTATAAAGTTACTTCACAAAACTTTTACATTTTTCTTTACAAAAGCAGAAATAACCTTCCCAAAACTTCTGCTACAAATAAAGGGTGCAGATAAACTGCACCCCCTATTTTGGCGATTTTATATTCAACCTATGATCCGGGTTTTTTTCCAATTCCCAAATGTTGTTTACTCTCTCGAAGTTGTTCCCATAAGGTTTCGATTTGTACATAAGATTCTTCTGCTGAAAGTTTTCCCCCGGTTTGCAGGCCCACAATAAAGTCTACCTTTTGAGCAAATTCCTGCAAATTAGCATTAAACACAAGATTCTCCGGTGTGGCATTTCCTCGATAACGAGAACCCCAATAAAAGGAACCTAGGTTGGTCATCAGTTTCAGACTCCAGTTTACATGATGATTTATTTTTACATACAATGCCAGATTATGAATGGGCGGATCAAGTATACCTTGATACTTTAATTATAGCCCAATCAATTCCATCTGGTGTTTGCTAAAAAAAATACAATTCTATTAATAACCATACGGCCTCCCTTAATCACAATCCTGATAGGTTGAAATGGGACTAGAATGGTTATAGTCGGCTAAATAGGCTTTCAAAACTCCAAACTGGCTATGGTTGAGACGATAGTAAATCCAACGTCCCTCTTGCCGACTTTTCAATAATTCGGCTTCCTTCAAAATTTTTAAGTGAAAGGACAGCTTAGATTGGTTGACGGCTAACTGTTCGCAAAGTTCACAAACACACAATTCTTGTTCTCGTAACAGATTGATGACCTGCAAACGCAGAGGGTCAGATAGGGCATGAAACCCTGCTAGAAAAGTTTTGACCGCAGGAATCCCAGAAACCTCCATCACATTGTTTGCCACCATCCAAGCTCTCCTAAATCGAGGTTAATAGCTCTACCTTATCATTTTATTTTCTTAACTTGTAAAGGGCGAAAAGCCAGGAACCACAAAGCCACTAAGACACGAAGATACCGCAGCCAGATTAAAGCGTTACTCCTTCTAAATCTGCTTCGGT
>DATNRE010000531.1:0-2517 GCA_036703685.1 Candidatus Obscuribacterales bacterium | reverse complement strand
GGGGTCTGTGTATGGGTGATTAGGAATAGGAACTAAATATAATTGATCACCGGGTCTTAATAGGGCTTTAAAAATATCAGTATGATCTTTTGTTGATAACATTCCCATCACCCAACTAATCGATGAAACCTCTAAACTATCGACATATTCACGTAAAGCAATAGCGGCGGCGGGGTTATGGGCACCATCAATTAATAGGCGATGCTGTTTCCAGGTGATCCATTGTAGACGTCCTGGCCATTGGGCTTTTTCTAGGCCTTGAATTAGGGAAGTTTCGGAAATTTGCCATCCTTTTTGACGGATGATTTGGATAGTAGCGATCGCGATCGCTGAATTAATTAATTGTATATTTCCTAATAGGGGTAAAGGGTATTCTAACCCTTGATAATTAGCTGTGGGTTGCAGACCATTTTGCTTGACCCAAACCGCAGGTTTAACCCAAGTTACCGGAGCGTTTAATTCCGTCGCCCGTTGTTGAATAACTTGTTGAGCATCTGAGGGTAAAATCCCGACAACCACCGGATAGTTAGGTTTAATAATTCCCGCCTTTTCAAAGGCAATTTCTGCTATCGTTGACCCCAGGTATTCTTGATGGTCTAAACCAATGGAAGTAATCACACTAACCAGGGGATGATCACAAACATTAGTGGCGTCTAAACGTCCCCCTAACCCCACTTCCATCACCGCAATATCTACTTTTTGTTGAGCAAAATAGACCCAAGCTGCAACCGTGACTATTTCAAATAAAGTAGGGGAAACTTCATCGGGGAGAATGGCATTTTCTACCTGTTGTAAAACTTGTAAAAAATCCGCTTGTGCAATCGGTTGTTGATTAATTGATAAACGTTCTGTCCAATCGACTAAATGGGGAGAAATATAACGCCCAACCCGATAACCCGCTTGTGATAAAATAGAAGATAGGTAAGCACAAACCGAACCTTTTCCATTAGTTCCGGCTACATGAATAATCGGAATGTTTAGGTGAGGATTTCCTAAGCGTTTTAGTAGGTTTTTAATCCGTTCTAAACCTAAATTAATCCCAAATTGTTGATATTTTTGTAAAATTTTTTCCATATTATTTATATTTCATCAGCAATGATTAAATCAATTATTTCCTGCTGATTTTTGCGATAAATTCTAAAATCACTATCTAAAGTTAATAAAAAACTCCCTGGAATTAATTCACTCATTCTGACTAAACAAGCATCGGCTAAAGACATCGGTATATTCTGATAACGCCGCATTAAATTTCCAATAGCTTCAATTTCTTCTGTTAAATGAAAGGGTATTTTAATCACTCCCGATTTTAATAAAGCAATGACAGCTTCCTCTCCTCCATAGGTTCTATGGAGCAAAAAACACGCTTCAGAAATAACCGCTTCACAAGTGAATAATGGCAATTGACTTTTTCCCCATTCAGTCACTGCCCAACTATGATATTGATCTTGGCGTTTTAGATAAGATACTAATGGCCCTGTATCTAATAAAATCTTAGTTCTCATTTTTTACCAATTCCCCTGTAAATACTTTTTATTAGTCGAAAGGTCAGAAGGGCCACCATCTAAACAACCTGCAAACTCTTTAGCCGCTTCATAGGCTGAAATCGGTTGTTGTTCTGCTTCTGGAGGTTGAATTTCTTGTTTTTGGGCTTTAAAATGCAAAAATTCAATAAAATTAATCACTTCCTCCTGTTGTGGAAGCGATAAGGTTTTAATTATCTCGATAATGGCTTCTGCTTGAGTAATAGTTTGAGTCATGATGTTCTCCTGTAGTTGATCATAATATAAAATTCCTATATTTAATATATTATAACATATCTTCACTAGAAAATCACTCAATCTAAATAAACTCGTTAATTGAATCGGGGAGAAAATCACTATCGAGGGTGGCTTCTGGTGTAAACGGACAAACCCCAGGAAATATTTCTAAAGTTAAACCCGTTTCTAATGATGCTTCTTGTCTGGCATCTTGATAACATTCCTCAAAGACTTCTGTATAGTAAGGTTTTAAGCTGGGACTACTTTTTAATGCTTTTCTCAGTCTTCTACGATGTTCATAAATCGAAGATAACCAACTGTTAGAACGTTGTTCGGGTTGATATTTATATTTCAATAGATGTAGTAAAACAATAATTAAATTACTTTCTAGTGCTTGCTTTTCACTGCGTCCCATAGATTCGATTTCTTCAATTAAATTTCCCCAATCAACCTCTAATAATTGGCCAGTTTTTAACTGATTTACCGTATTTTCAATCCATAAGTAAAAATCTTTTTCATACAGGCTTAAATTTTCTGTTGATTCTAATTGAGGGTGTTTAGAGCTTACCATTGATACCTCCTTTGAGAGTTAAGAGGATTAGAGACTATTTTATTAATTTATAACTGAAAAAGGCGCGTAAAACGCACCCTATCAACGGATAATTTGTATAGCTTATGACATAAGATTAGACTCAAATTCAGAGATTCAAGTCTTTTCTTACCTGTTACCTGCTATTATATTTTACTATTAGGTATGGGG
>DATNRE010000530.1:0-3731 GCA_036703685.1 Candidatus Obscuribacterales bacterium | reverse complement strand
TTATGCTATTTTTGCCCTGGGTTATACCCTGGTTTTTTCGATTTTAGGGGTGATTAATTTTGCCCATGGTGCTATTTTTACCTTGGGGGCTTATTTTACCTATATCTTATCCGGGGGCGTTTTTGGGTTTAATGGATTATTAGCTAATGGAAAATTACCCTTTCAATTCCCATTTTTTATCGCCTTAATTCTCGGGAGTATTGTGGCGGGTTTAGCCTCAATTGTCTTAGAAAGAATAGCCTTTAAACCCTTGAGAATTAGGGGAGCCGATCCCCTATTAACCCTGGTTTCAAGTTTAGGGGCTGCGGTGGTAATTGTCAATACAATTCAATACTTAGTGGGAGCGGAAATTTATACCTTCCCTGATAATATTTATGGCAATATTCCCGCCGCCATTAATTTTGGTACAGCCACAAAACCGATAATGATTAGAAGTGTTCAAATGATTATTTTTACGGTTTGTATGGTGATCGTGGCTATATTAACCTATTTAGTCAATCGAACTAAAATTGGTAAAGCTTTACAAGCGGTGGCTGAGGATGAAATTACCGCCAGCTTATTAGGAATTAACCCCGAACAGTTTATTATATTAACGTTTTTTGTTAGTGGATTTTTAGCAGGACTCGCCGGAACTTTAGTCGGGTCTAGTGTGAGTATTGCGGGGCCCTATTTTGGTATTGCTTTCGGGTTAAAAGGCTTGGGCGTGATTGTTTTAGGGGGGTTAGGAAGTATTCCAGGGGCGGTAATTGGGGGGTTATTATTAGGGTTAGCAGAAGCCTTTGTCCCGGCTGATTTTTCCGGTTATCGAGATGCGATCGCCTTTGCTATTTTATTAATCATGCTATTAATTCGACCCCAGGGATTATTAGGACGTAAACGCATTCAAAAGGTATAACAATCCCCAGACCTATTAGGATAAAAAGTGATGCTAAAAGTTAGACCTGTATCTGTCTTTTTCTCCGGTGTTCCCTGTTCCCTGTTCCCTGTTCCCTGTTCCCTGCTATATAATTTATTCCATGATTAATTTTTTCAACACCTACGGTTTTTTAATCGTTTCGATGTTATTTGGAGCGGTTTTAGGGTTATCCGTTTATTTACCCTTAATGGCGGGTCAACTATCCTTAGCCACCCCGGGATTTTATGCGTTAGGGGGTTATATTGCCGCGATTTTATCGACTCGGGTTTTTAAATTTACAGGGACTCTTTTTCCTTTACCTTTTTTATTCTTAGAACTCTTGATTACCGCTCTAATTTCTGCTATTTTAGCCGTAGGATTAGGAATTCCGGTATTGAGATTACGGGGAATTTATCTCGCTATTTCCACGATTGCTCTAGTCGAAATTTTACGGGTTTTAGCCTTAAATTTAGAGATCACTGGGGGGGCGGTAGGTATCTTTGGAATTCCCCAACCCTTTGCAACGCCCCTAGAGTATTTATGGGTAGCAATTCCCCTATTAATTCTGAGTATGGTATTTTTATACCGTTTAGAAAAAATCAAAGCTGGACGCGCTTTTAGTGCAATTCGAGAAGATGAATTAGCCGCCGATTCCATGGGAGTTAATCCCACCTATTATAAAGTGTTATCCTTTACCTTGGGGGCAATTTTAGCGGGATTAGTGGGAACAATTAGCGCCCATTTTCTCAATACTTGGAATGCTCGTCAAGGCACGTTTGATAGTAGTATTATTTATTTAGCGTTTGTTTTAATTGGCGGGTCAAGAACCTTTTGGGGGCCAGTTTTTGGGGGAATTATTCTCACCGCTTTACCGGAAGTTTTACGGGGAATGGGAGAAATAAGTGGTTTACCCTTCTGGTTAGCCCAATTCCTACGGGAAGGGCGTTTAATTATTTTTGGGGTGTTATTGGTTTTGGGGTCAATTTTTTATCCTCAAGGTTTAATTACTCCCGAATTATTAAACCAAATTACCCGAAAAAATCCCTGGCGGAAACTCTGGAAAAAACAATCAGTTAAGGGTTAAAAAATGAGTTCATCAACCTTAAAACCCCTTTTAGAAGTCCAAGGTTTAACCCGATATTTTGGGGGATTATTAGCCGTTGATCAGGTTTCCTTTGTGGTTCAAGATCAAGAAATATTCGGTTTAATTGGGCCTAATGGGGCAGGAAAAACCACCTTATTTAATTTAATTACCGGGTTAATTCCTCCCTCTAAAGGATCATTAATTTATCAAAAAAATTCTATTACTCAATTAAAACCCTATCAAATCGCTGAAAAAGGGATCGCCAGAACTTTTCAAAATCTTCGGTTATTTGGCAATTTATCGGCTTTAGAAAATGTTGTTATTGCTCGTCATATCCATAATCAATCTAACCTAGTTTCAGGGGTTTTGGGCTTACCCAAAGGAAGAAAAATAGAACAGGAAAACTATCAAAAAGCCCGGGAATTATTAGGAATTTTTGGATTATTAGAACGGGCGGAACAAAAAGCCTGTAATTTTGCCTATGGCGACCAACGACGGTTAGAAATTGCTCGAGCTTTAGCCTTAGAGCCGAAATTGTTACTATTAGATGAACCCGCCGCGGGAATGAATCCCAGTGAGAAAAAAGAACTGAGTGATTTAATTAGAAAAATTCGAGAACAATTTCAATTAACCGTGATTTTAATTGAACATCATGTCCCGTTAGTCATGGGGTTATGCGATCGCATTGCGGTGTTAGACTTTGGAAAATTAATTGCTTTGGGAGAACCGGAAATTGTAAGAAATAATCCGGCGGTAATTGAAGCCTATTTAGGAGATGAATAAATTATGTTAGAATTAGTGAGTGTATCGGTTAATTATGGTTCAATTCAAGCGTTAAAAGAGATTAATATAATTGTGAATCAAGGAGAAATTGTCACCCTAATTGGAGCCAATGGAGCGGGAAAAAGTACCACCTTAAAAACCATTTCTCGATTAATTAATCCCCGCCAAGGTAAAATTATTTATCAAGGAAAAGATATTACTGATTTACGTCCCGATCAAGTTGTGAAAATGGGAATTGCCCAAAGTCCAGAAGGTCGCCGAATTCTAACTCAACAAACCATATTAACCAATTTAGAATTAGGGGCTTATACTCGCAGCGATCGCTTAGGAATTAAAGCAGATATTGAAAAACAATTTATTATTTTTCCTCGGTTAGCAGAACGAAAACATCAATTAGCAGGAACTTTAAGCGGTGGTGAACAACAAATGTTAGCGATCGCCCGGGCGGTAATGAGTCGTCCTCAGCTATTATTATTAGACGAACCCAGTTTAGGGTTAGCTCCCCAAATTGTTCGAGAAATCTTTTCAGTAATTCGTCAACTCAATCAATCCGGTGTTACTATTTTATTAGTAGAACAAAATGCCCATTTAGCCTTAGAAATTGCGGATCGAGGTTATGTTTTAGAAGCCGGATATTTAACCTTAACGGGGAAAGCCTCTGATTTATTAATTGATGAACGAGTTAAACAAGCCTATTTAGGTTAAAAAGTGGAAAAATGACCCTTACTTTTAATAAAACACTTTATAGCAACTTACTAGCTGAAATCACCCCTCAAGTGATTGAAACCGAGGAGGAATATGATCGGATTTTAGCAATTGTTGAACGATTTACTTTTAGTCAAACTCTCAGCCCGGAAGAACGAGTATTATTAAAATTACTGGTTCAGTTGATTGAAAATTATGAATCAAAAATGTATCCCATCGATGAGTCTACACCTGTTCAAATTCTACGGCATTTGATGGAAGTTA
>DATNRE010000529.1:0-4503 GCA_036703685.1 Candidatus Obscuribacterales bacterium | reverse complement strand
GGGGGTGTTCCAAAATCGTTCAAAAAAATTTTTGGAACGATTTTAGAACGATTTTAGAACGATTTTAGAACAGCAAAAAGGGTGAAAAACATAACATACCCCAATAATTAAGAACCCCTACACCGTAGATAGTGCAGGGGTTTCAGTAATCATCTCTATTTAGTATTTGGAGAAGCGGGTGGCGGGAATCGAACCCGCATTAATAGCTTGGAAGGCTATAGTTTTACCACTAAACTACACCCGCGTTGTCTGTCACAATTTCTAACTATAGCATAAACCTCAGAAATGTAAACCCCAGTTCTCAAAGTTTTTTTTGAGGACTGGGAAATACTACCACCCAAACCACCTAAGACAGCGAGGATTCAACGGTTTGCTTAGGTTTGAACTGCACCGATAGGTAGTTCATGGCTTGTTTAGCAAAGGACTGTAATAAATTGGCCTGTTGATTTTGCTGGAATACGGTTTGTAGGGTTTTCTTGAGACTATCCCAATTCAAACTAGGATTATCGGTGGCTTCTAACGGCAGGGACTGGGCTTGGAAATACTCAATTAAACTCAACCCCGCAATTCTGGTTAAATAGGCCGCGCTCACGCCCTGTACCAAACTTCCAGCGATAAAGGTCGCGGTGTTGGTTTTCAATAACGAGGTTAGGGTTTGGGTGGAGATTTCCACAAATCCCAATTTCAACATCTGGGCGCTAATCGTTGTGGCAACCTCTTGACCTTGTTTCAGGGAGAATTTCTGTTGATAAATCGCCCCTAAATCCATGACCAATTGGGCATTAACGGCCGCCGTTGCTAACATATCTAAAGCCGGAACTGGATTAGCCACCGTTGCCGCCGCCGCAATCCATTGATATTTTTCAATCAAGGGTAAAGCCTGTTCTCGACGGAATTGGTTGTAAATTTCTTGGGCTTGTCGTTGCAATTCTAAGGCTTCCCGATAGGTGGTTTCTAATACTAAGTTGTGCTGTTCTTGACTTAAAATAGAATTAAGACGATCGATCACCGAATCCAGGATAGGGAATTGAGGTTCTAACCATTCTTGAACGGTGCCATCCTCTCGGTGTTGACGCACTTTGACCTCACCGGGAGAAGCAGCGATCGCCACAATATCTTCCGGGGATAATACCCCCGTTAATGTGGTTTTCAACTGCTGCAAAATCACAGGTTGATCTGCCATTAAATACTGATCTTGCTTATTCCAAACTAAAATTAAACGATGGTGATTTGCCACCCATTCAGATATTACTTTAAACTCAGGCTCGGTTAAATCTCCGGCGGTCACAAATAAAACCACATCCGCCACCGTGATTAAATGGGGGAGGGTACAATCGAGTTCTGAAGGAGAAACTTCGGTCAAACTTAAAGTCTGAGGGTGTTGGGGCATCCAGTCGGACTCCAACCGTTGTAACAACGTAGTTTTCCCCGTGCCTTTGTTGCCCGCAATCACGATCCGCAGGGCTGTGCGTTGCAGTTGACCGTTGAGTTGCTCCCCTTGCTGTTGCAGGGCCTGTAAGCGGCTATGCGGAGTGGGGGATTCTGTCGCCAAACGCGCGATCAGACTTTGGGTTTGGGCGATCGCTTTTTCTACTTGATCTCGATTTAACGCTTCTGGAGGTGGCGACAATTGCAAAGAGTCTGTCCTTTGTTGCTTAAACCACCACAGTCCGGCACTACTCAAGGCTAAACCGAATAGCACGATTTGTCCCAGTTCAGAAGCGGAATGCTGAACACCTTCCAACACCCATAGACCGAAAGAAAGCCCGACCCCCCCAATTAAAATTGGGCGTTCCAATTTAACTGCCATTTTATCCTCCGCCAACACATCAATGAAGCCTAATTTCTATGGTACTTCGACTCGGGCAATTTGTGGAATTTTAGCTCAAAATCACCGCTACTGATCGGCTTGTCAGCGTTCAGGATTTTAACGAATTTAAACGGAATATATGCAGTATTTTTTAAACCCAATTTACCTGAATCAATCATTAATAAACAGCAGCTTAAACATCGATTAACCTGAATTTAACCCCGGGTTTTAACCATGGACTAAATTTTTTTCAATTTTAACCATTCAGAATTACAATAGGTATTAAGTTGACTATACACCCACCCGACCTTAAATTATGTCCAAAGCTAAAAAAGCAGAGCCAAAAATC
This sequence comes from Candidatus Obscuribacterales bacterium, assembly GCA_036703685.1. Lineage (GTDB taxonomy): Bacteria > Cyanobacteriota > Cyanobacteriia > Cyanobacteriales > Microcoleaceae > Planktothrix. The sequence goes on along the minus strand of DATNRE010000529.1, from coordinate 2,344 downwards.
ACCAAAGACATCAATCTTCAAGATCCCCAATATTATTTGAGTCGGGAACTCAGTTGGTTAGAATTTAACCGTCGGGTTTTAGCAGAAGCGATCGATCCTCGAAATCCTCTTTTAGAACGGTTAAAATTTTTAGCCATTTTTAGCTCTAACCTAGATGAATTTTTTATGGTGCGAGTGGCAGGAATTAAACGACAAATTGAAGCCCAAGTCAATAAAGCTACCCCCGATGGTCGGACTCCACAACAGCAACTTAACGCTATTCATGAACGGCTGTTACCTATGGTCACAGAACAGCATCAATATTTTGAACAAAAAATTAAACCTGAATTAGCTCAAAATGGCATTCATTTATTAAGTTATATTGATCTCAATCAAGAGCAAAGAACTTATTTAAAAAATTATTTTGATGAGAGAATTTTTCCGGTTTTAACCCCCTTAGCGATTGACCGCAGCCATCCGTTTCCCTATTTATCTAATCTGAGTTTAAATTTAGCCGTTGTTCTCAAAAATCCCGAAACCAAAGAAGAATTATTTGCCCGGGTGAAAGTTCCGAGTTCTTTACCGAGATTTATTTCCTTACCCAAGGAATTACAAATTCAAGAAAATGAAGCCATTTCCTCTTGGGTGGGCATTCCCATTGGTCAAGTCATTGCCCATAATTTAGAATCCCTATTTCCGGGGATGGATATTCAAGATTATTATATTTTTAGGATTACTCGGGATGCAGATTTAGCGGTTCAAGAAGATGAAGCCGATGATTTATTATTAGCTATTGAACAAGAATTACGCAAACGTCGAGTCGGTGGATCGGTGGTTCGTCTGGAAATTAATAGTTCAATCCCGGACTATTTACGCAACTTATTAGTAGATGAATTAGAGTTAGAACCGGAAGATATTTATATCATCGATGGGTTAATGGGTTTACGGGATTTAATGTCTTTTCTGAGTTTACCCTTACCCGAATTGAAGGATAAACCTTGGACGGCGGTTTTACCCCGTTGGATGAAAGAGAGTGAGGAGGTGATTCCGTCTAATTCGGAAACCGAGGAAAAAGATATTTTTGCTATTTTAAGACAAAAAGATGTCCTGGTTCATCACCCCTACCATTCATTTTCTGCCACGGTTCAACAGTTTATTAATCAAGCCGCCCATGATCCGAATGTCCTGGCGATTAAAATGACATTATATCGGACTTCCGGGGATTCTCCGATTATTACTGCTTTAATTGATGCGGCGGAAAATGGCAAACAGGTCGCTGTTTTAGTGGAGCTTAAAGCTCGATTTGATGAAGAAAATAATATTCAATGGGCTAAAAAACTAGAACAAACTGGGGTTCATGTTGTCTATGGTTTGGTGGGTTTAAAAACCCATACTAAAGTGGTGATGGTCGTGCGTCAAGAACAGGATAAAATTCGTCGTTATGTTCATATAGGCACGGGAAATTATAATCATAAAACGGCTAAACTCTATACGGATTTGGGTCTATTAAGTTCCTGTCCCGATTTGGGAGCAGATTTAACGGATTTATTCAATTTCTTAACGGGATATTCTCGCCAACAGTCCTATCGAAAACTGTTAGTTGCCCCGGTGAATATGCGACGACGATTTTTAGATTTAATTCATCAGGAAATCGAACAAGCGAATCAAGGAAAGACCGGCCGAATTGTTGCCAAAATGAATTCCTTAGTTGACCCAGAAATTATTGCCACATTATATGAAGCCTCTCAAGCTGGAGTTGGAATTGATTTAATTGTCCGGGGAATGTGTAGTTTACGTCCGGGTTTAGAGGGAATTAGTGATAATATTAAGGTGATTAGTATTATCGGACGATTCTTAGAACATTCTCGGATTTTCTATTTTTATAATGGCGGACAGGAGCAGGTTTATATTGGGTCTGCTGATTGGATGCCCCGCAACTTAAATCGTCGAGTTGAAGCGATTACTCCCATTAAAGATCCCGGTATTGCTAAGGAGTTACAAGAAATTTTAGGGATTATGTTATCGGATAACCGCAAAGCTTGGGATTTACAACCCGATGGACAATATATTCAGCGTCGCCCAGCAGAAAATAGCCCAGAATTAATCGCCCATGATATCTTTATGGAAAATGCCTCAAAAAGTTAAAAATCATGAATTATTGGTTGATTAAATCAGAACCGGATGTGTATAGTATTGAGGATTTAAAACGCGATAGCACTTCGATTTGGGATGGGGTGAGAAATTATCAAGCTCGAAATTTTCTCAAACAAATGCAAATCGGAGATTTAGCGTTTTTTTATCATTCTAATACTAAACCTCCGGGGATTGTGGGATTAGCTAAAATCATTGAAAATAACCTAATTGA
>DATNRE010000528.1:0-12936 GCA_036703685.1 Candidatus Obscuribacterales bacterium | reverse complement strand
AGTCTAATAGGGCATCGGCTACATAATAAATGGCTCGATGTTCTTCTTCGGTTTTGGTTAACCCAATAAAAATTACTCGACCTTGATCAACATTCTGTTCCACACAAACTTGATGATAAAGTTCTCGAATTAAGTTATTATCCCCTTGACCTTTCCTGAGTAAAACACTATTGGGAACTCCTTGGAGAATTTTAACCTGAGCCCGAATCATTTCTAGGTTAGTTTTTCGTCCGGGGGCCACACATAAATAAACCATTTGATCCGGCTGAATATTTAAACTTTTTCTCACAGCATTTTTATCGACTGGACGACTTTTAAAAGGTTCTAAAGCGACGGAAGTATGGGGTAAACGAATTAACTTTTCTAGGTAATGTTTGTCAACACCTTCGGGATGGCTATATTGATCACAAAAGAAATAGTTATCCGGTGAAACATAGGGCGCGTCAAACCCCAACCAAGACAAACAAACCGGGGCAGGTCTACGATATAATATCTGAACATTTGTCGGCACGGTCATGGAGTCTAAATCCACTAAAATATCTAACCGATCTTTGAGAATTTCTGCGGTTAATTCTTCCGGCGAACCAAACCCATTGGGAAAGGATTTTGGCCAGTAAAATTTTGCCGCTATTTGTTCAAATCTTTCGGTAACTTCATCCCTGGGCAATTGTCCGGTTACATAAATATAAATATGGGGGGAAATCAGGGATAATTCTCGGATTAAGGTTTCACTACACCAGCCCACAGAATGGCGTCGGAAGTGTTTAGAAATCAAGCCAATTCTTAGGGGTTTTGAACTCGTTTTTTCCGGTATCGAGGCATACTGGGGCGAGGGAACACCACTGAAGCGATGTTTAGCATATTGTTGGGCAATTAAGCTATATAATTTGGCATTAGCCGCTAAATCATCCCGCAAATGGGAAACCGTAAATAAGAGAATTTCATAGAGAATAATTACTTCTGAAACCTCTAATTGATCGGGATCTTGATAACAGATTTTTTCTAATTCTATGAGTTTTTCTAGCGCCTGTTGACAAGCGCCCGATTGACTATAGGCAAAAATATAGGCAATTGCCGATAAAACCGGAACTTTATCCCCGCATTTTTGACAATATAAATCCGACATTTCTCGAGCTTTAGCTAAATTGGTAGAATGGCTGAGTAAATCACACAATTGTTGATAGGCTTCGACAAAATCCGGTTTAAGCTCAATGGCTTTTTCTAAGTTAATTAGGGCTTCTGAGGGTTGATCATGTTTACGAATATGGGCTAATCGACAATGAAGTTCTGCCCAATCGGGTTGTAAAGCGAGGGCTTGTTCAAAGTTTTGAATTGCGGCTTCTACCTTACCAATCTTAGCATAAATATTCGCAAGATTAGCATAACTATCGATAGAATCGGGTTTAAGTTTAATCGATTGTTGATAGTGATAAATTGCTTTTTCAGAATCATTTTTATGAAAGAAAATATGACCGAGATAGAGATGGGGTTGGGGTAAATCGGGTTTAAGTTCAATCGCTTTTTGATAATATTGAATCGCTTCCTGTTCGTGTCCTTGTTGCGATCGCACACTCCCTAGATTAGAATAAACTTCTGCCCACTGAGGTTTTAAAGCGATCGCCCGTTGATAATTCTTAACTGCCTCATCCCAAAGACCGCGACGGGCTAAACTATTGCCAAATTCAAAGTTGAATTCGGCTTCAACTAAATTTGGTTGTAATTCTAAGGCTTTTTGCCAAGCTGTAATAGATTCATCAACCCGACCTAGGGTTTGAAAAACCTTGCCTAAATTCCAATAAACCGCCGCTAAATTGGGATTAATTTCTAAGGCTTTTTGATAACTTAAAATCGCCTGTTCCCACCGTTGCAGTTTAAACAACATAGTTCCCACATTCGCATGAATTTCTGCAAAATTGGGTCGCAGTTCTAATGCTTGAAAATAAGCCCGTAAAGCCGCTTCTATTTTACCTTGAAATTGCAGAATATTTCCCAGGGTTAAATAGGCGGGTAAATAATCCGGTTGTAATTTTAATGCTTGATGACAAGCGACAAGGGCTTGCTCATATAACCCTTGACCCATAAGAACTTCAGCCTGTTGTTTGTATTGTTGAATCTCTAGGTTTTCGCTCTCTTTTTCTGGAGGATTATCGACTAAAAACTGTTGATTTCCAGAGGCAACTAAAGCCGTTTCAATATTAGATTCAGATCGAGATTTTAATTCGGTTTCTAGTCCAGAACTTGCCAGTTCTACTCCGCCTTCATGAAATCCTTGATTCTCGCCTTTAACCTCGCCCGCCTCTTGAAATTGTAATTGCAGCAGTCGGTTTAGTTCCTGATGGGTAAAGGCTCGTTGAGGATTAAGTTGAATCGCTTTTTTATAACAATCAATAGCAGGATTAAGTTGATTTATTTTAACTAAATTTTCAGCTAATTTTAAATAAAATACTTCTTTGTTCGGTTGTAATTCTATCGCTTTTTGATAATAATTAATTGCGGATTCTATTTTCTGCTGTTTTGTGAGCAAGTTTCCGATCATCCAATGAATTAACCCCTGATTAGGATCAATGTGGAGTGCTTTTTGATAACAGGAGAACGCCTCATCTAAACGTTCTTTGATAAAATAAATACTGCCCAAATTAGCATGGGCTTCTGTAAAATTAGGTTGAATTTCCAGGGCTTGGGTATAGGCCCAAATTGCTAAATCTAACCGAGATTGAACATAAAGAGCATTTCCCACCACTAAATAGGCAGAAGCTAAATCCGGTTGTAAATTTAGGGCCTGATGTAAATAGTTAATTCCCTCATCTTCCTTGCCGATTAAAATATAAACTTCTGCCAGTCTTTTGTAAACTTCTGCATCTTGGGAATTAATAGCTAAAGCCTGCCGAAATATATTAACCGCAGCTTCTAAATTTCCTAATTCTTTTAGTTGAATTCCTTGTTTTAATAGGGAAGAAACCGAATCTAAACTCACAATTTACTCTCCAATCACAAATCAAATGCCCACATTAATCAGTATACCAATCAGTCGGTTAGTGTTTACAACTTCTTTGTGTTCGTTGTGTCTTTATGGTTAAATTAGATTTGAGCACAATCTAAAACAACCCTTTATTAAGGATAAAGGGTTGTTTTAGATTGTGCTCAAATCTAAAACAACCCTTTATTAAGGATAAATTAAAATGAGCCAACAAGATCCCGTAACATTAATGAAACAGTACGTGGGCAAAGCCGCCGCCGATCGAGTACAATCAGGAACAATTGTTGGACTGGGAACCGGATCGACCACGGCCTATGCAATTCAGTATATTGGAGAACGGCTCCAAAGTGGAGAACTCAAAGATATTAAAGGCATTCCCACCTCCTTTCAAGCCACAGTATTAGCCAAACAATATGGCATCCCTTTAACCACATTAGATGAAGTAGATCATATCGATATTGCCATTGATGGCGCCGATGAAGTTGATCCTAATAAAAACTTAATTAAAGGGGGTGGAGCCGCCCATACTCGGGAGAAAATTGTTGATAGTTTGGCAGAAGTTTTTATTGTGGTTGTCGATAATTCTAAACTGGTTGATCGACTCGGATCAACTTTTTTATTACCCGTGGAAGTAATTCCCATGGCGATGACTCCAGTAATGAAAGCCCTGGAAAAATTAGGGGGAAAACCGACCCTCAGAATGGGTGTCAAAAAAGCAGGGCCAGTGGTGACAGACGAAGGAAATTTAGTCATTGATGTCAAATTTGATGCTCTGGAAAATCCCGCCGAATTAGAAAAAGAAATTAACAATATTCCCGGGGTTTTAGATAATGGTTTATTTGTCGGAGTTGCTGATATCATTCTTGTGGGTGAAGTGATTGACGGACAAGCAAAAGTTCGAGAAATTTTATAACCTTAACTCTTGTTCCCTGGTTCTACCAGGGAATATAATACTAGAGGCGCTGCCTCTATTTAAAAGCAGGCGGAGCCTGCAAAAAGGCATTGCTAGGTAGAACCTAGCAACCAGAGAAATCACCCTATTTATCTAATATTAATTTTAAGTTTAATATGATGCAGTATAGACGATTTGGACGAACAGAATTACCGATGCCTGTGTTTTCCTGTGGAGGAATGAGATATCAACATCAATGGCAAGATACTAGCTTTGATCAAATTCCTGAAGCCAACCAAAAACAACTTGAAGCCTGTATTTATCGTTCCCTAGAATTGGGAATTAATCATATTGAAACCGCTAGGGGTTATGGTACTTCAGAAATGCAGTTAGGGAAGGTTTTACCTAAAATTACCCGAGAAAGATTAATTGTACAAACTAAAGTTTCTCCTAATTCAGATCCTTTAAAGTTTAAACGGGATTTTGATCAATCCTTGGCTTATTTACAATTAGATCATATTGATTTATTTGCTATTCATGGTATTAATAATGATGAAAATTTAGAGGATACGATCAAACCTGGGGGATGTTTAGCCGTCGCCAAACAATTACAAGCAGAGGGAAAAGTTAGATTTATCGGCTTTTCCACCCATGGCCCTACAGAGATTATTATTAAAGCCATTGAAACCAATGAATTTGATTATGTTAACTTACATTGGTATTATATTAATCAAAATAATTGGCCAGCTATTGAAGCCGCAACCCGTCACGATATGGGGGTTTTTATTATTAGTCCATCCGATAAAGGCGGTCAACTTTATAACCCGCCTGAAAAGTTAGTAAATTTATGTTCTCCCCTGAGTCCCATAGTGTTTAATAATTTATTTTGTTTAAGCCATCCTCAAGTTCATACTTTAAGTATTGGAGCATCTAAACCCACGGATTTTGATGAACATTTAAAAACGATTCCTCTTTTAGATCGTGGGGATGAAATTTTACCCCAAATTCACCAACGTTTAGAACAGGAATTAATCGATTGTTTGGGAGAAAATTGGGCAAAAACCTGGAATCTTGGTTTACCCCGTCAGGAAGAAACCCCGAATAATATTAATATTCCGGTGATTTTATGGTTAAGGAATTTGGCGATCGCCTATGATATGATTGACTATGCTAAAATGCGTTATAATTTATTAGGAAATGGCGGAGATTGGTTCCCGGGAAAAAATGCAGAAACCGTAGAAAATATTGATTTAAGTCAATGTTTAGTGCATAGTCCCCACGCCGATAAAATTCCGCAATTCTTAGCAGAAACCCATCAATTATTAAAAGGAGAAACTCTTTTAAGATTATCGAAAAGTTAAGGAAATAAACCCGAGATATTATACCTAAAGGGTTAACTATTTTTTGTAGGCGTTGCCTATTCCTTGCTATATTTGACAAGAGTAGATGCCACAAACAAAGCTAAATTAACGGGGACAGAATTTCCAATCATTTGTTCTAAATTGGTTTTTGTTCCCTTAAATTTAAAAGAATCGGGGAAGGTTTGAATATAACTCCGTTCTATAGTCGATAAAGGTCTGATAGTATTTAGATCAATATCTTGCGGATCACCCCTATGGAGTTTATAGTTAGGTGGGATTGGACGATTAACTCCTCTGATGGTGGGACTGGGTTCATCAATCGAAAATATCCCCCGTCGAGCGTAACTTCTGGGATGTCTATAATAATATTGAAGATTCAATCTTTCCCCCAGATAATCTCTAACGGTCATTGGTTTTTTGGATAAACCCAACTTCAATAAATCTACCAAAGCATTATTTTTACCTCCGAGTTCACCAATCAGAAAAAACCGAGATCTCGATTGAGGTGTATTACAAAAAGACGCATTTAAAACAATAGCGGATAAACCATAACCCTTGTTCAAAAACTGCTCAGAGATTTGGGTGAGAATAGGATTTTTAGTGATTCTGGGCACATTTTCCATAACAAACCATTGAGGTTGAATGGCACAAACAATATTAGCAAAATTATAAGTTAAATTAGCTCTACTACCGTTTATGTCAAGTTTTCCCGCACTAGAAAAATCCTGACAAGGGGGGCCACCAATGATCATTTCAGGATTAAGTTTTTGGATAATTTGGATAGCCGTATTTTCATCCGTGAGATCCTGCAAAATTGCTAAATGATCAAAATTTGCTTGATAGACCTCTAGGGATGGATTCCAGTTATCAATAGCTGCTAATATCTCAATTCCTGCTTGCTTAAATCCCAGAGATAAACCACCACAACCACTAAATAAATCAACCGCAGTAACCATGAAAACAATGTTGTGATTAATGATCCCAGACTGTTAAAATCGTTCTCCCATTAACCGTTGTCGCATACCCTCGGCAATTTTTTGGCCAAGATATTCAGGAATCAAACTTTCATTCGGCCCCAATAAATATAAAATTAACCGGGTGCGTCCCCGCCAAACTAACAAATTAGCATTGACCACCAACAAATCCTCCTGCCAAATCGCATACATAACCTTATAAAATAATCCGGGTTGGTTATCCGCCTCAATCAATAACGCCGGGAGATGAAACACCGGGTCAACATAAAATTCCGTGGCCACATCCTCCAACCCCGCATCCAGGTTAAATTCCACAGCCAACATTTCTTCCACCTCAAAATGTCCGGCCAAGGCTTCTCGCACCGCCCGACAAACATTGTCCGAGGTTTTATCCGTGAGCGCCTTTCCCCCCCGAGAAACCACTAACTTAATAAACACCAACATCGGCGGATAAATTTGGCCATACAAACTCAAACTATGAATCGTCAGGCCATAGGCCGCCAAAACCCCAAAAATATCACTGAGTAAAAACGATTGATTCCGATAGGCGAAATGGAGGGCGCTTTTGTTACTGTCGGGTTCAATTTCAATAACAGCCTGCTTAGTTTGGTAAACTTCATAGGCCAGTTTAAGATTTTGCAGTTGAATTTCACTACTGACAAATTGCTCATAAAACTGTGGAAACGCCCGATTGAAGCGTTTTAGGAGTTCTAAAGTGGAGGATTTTAAGCCCGGAGCCATAATTGAGGTGAAGGTACGGGAGATATACTATCTAATACGTTCATTGAAAATCTATTACCTTAACTACGCCTGCATGGGTTTTTGGAAAAACTTGTTTAGCAGTTCAGAGTCCCCCTCCTCGTCCTCCTGCCAGGTGGAGTATGAGGGGTATGAGGGTGGAGGCGAGGAGTCCGTATCCCTAAACTCTCGCCCGTCATCAAGTAATAATGGTCGCATTTTTTTTAGTACGGATCGGGACATTGATTTATATGAATTGGAAGAACTTTGCAATGCAGTGGGTTGGTCTCGGCGGCCCCTGCGTAAAGTTAAAAAAGCCATTCAGTATAGTTTCCTTGTAGTTTCTATGTGGCAAATTCGAGGGAATCAGCGACGGCTGATTGGTTTTGCTAGGGCCACATCCGATCATGCTTTTAATGCTACGCTCTGGGATGTGGTCGTTCACCCAGATTTCCAGAATAAGGGTATGGGTAAAGCCTTGATGAAATTTATCATCAAAAAACTCCGTAGCGATGATATCAGCAACATTACTCTATTTGCTGACCCTCATGTTGTGGATTTTTACCGAAATTTGGGTTTTATGTCCGATCCAGAGGGGATCAAAGGAATGTTCTGGTATCCAGATTAAGCCTGGGTTGGCGGTTGAGGTGTTGAGGTCTGGAGGTGTGAACAAACAACCGATAACCCACAACAGACAACCGACTCCTAGCTTCTTCTGAATCAATTTTGCAATTTTTAATCCAATTTGTGTAAATCTAGGGTATACTCAGAAAAGATTAAACGGGATGTAGCGCAGCTTGGTAGCGCGCCTGCTTTGGGAGCAGGATGCCGCAGGTTCGAATCCTGTCATCCCGATTCTGAATTTTAACTTGATTAGTGCCCATTCTTTTTGTCCATCCTCGGATCGGTGTGTTACGATGGGTCATGTTTTAAATTGAGTATAATTACACGACGTTGAAACTTAACGGCACAGATTGACTGGGGTTAAAACTTTCCCCGGGTGAGAATTTCCTCGGATTTTGGGGAGAAAAACAACTCCGTGATCGTCAGTGCAGTTTATCGGTGGTCAACACGGCCCGGGTTCTCTGTTGAGCGTTACTCCTACTGCATCCCCCTGGGTTCAGTGGTATACACTGCATCTGCAATCTAAAAAATATTTAATTCAAAATTTGGAAACATGATCAGATCAATTGTTCGTTTGGGCGCGGTATTGGGAGTTGTGGGCGGTACGTTTTTACTCAGTCCCGATTCGGGATTGCGTTTATTTAGCTTGATTCCGGTGGGAACTGAGCCAGCTTATGCAATTCCAGAAAGCCAAATTCTGGAAAAACTCCGTTCCATTCCTGTGTTTACGATTACGGATACCCAAGGCGCCCCTTTAGTTGCCACCGTACCCCAGGGAGATAAAAAAGCTGCGGTGGCGGGTGTGTTTATCAGTCGCACGGATGCCGTGGCTTTTATCGATCGCTTGAAAAGTCGTGATCCTCAACTGGCCTCCACGATTCAGGTAACAACGGTTTCTCTGGGGGAAGTCTACCGGATGAGCCAACAAGGTCAGGGTTCGGCGGAGGAAGTTCAGTTTGCCTACGTCCCGGTACAAAAACAAGTGGATTTAGCCAAGACTGTTTTACAGGAAAATGGACAGTCTGTGAGCGAGTTTAATGGTGTTCCGCTATTCATTGCTAAGGGTGGGCCGGATAATGGCTATCTGACAATTCAAAATGGCAATGAACAGGTGATCCCGATGTTCTTCTACAAAGAGGATCTGCAAAATATGTTGACTCAATTCAAAAGTCAACAGCCTGATTTAATCTCTAACGTTAAAATTGATGTGGTGAATCTCGAAGGGCTGTTAGATGCCTTAAAACGTGATAATGACCAGTTCTTAAATCGGATTGTGTTGATTCCACCCCGTGAGACTTTGGAGTATTTACAAAAAAATCAACCCGCCCCCGCTCCCCGTTAATTGAATCAATCCGAGGAAACCATCATGGGGGAAACGATATCGGGTTGGCAACTGCAACAGTGGATCGAACAGGCCGATGCTGAATGCGCTGCCCTGGGGATTTCCCCGAGTGAAGTCCACTGGTTGCTTCAGGAGTTAGGGGGTTTAGACCGATTAACGCTACGTTTACAAACCTTCAAACAACAACCTGCAATTCCCCTGGGAGTTCCTTGGTCGGAATTGACCCAACTTTGGCAACGACGTCTAACGGAGCGTATCCCCCTACAATACCTACTGGGAAAAACTTACTGGCGTCATTTTGCCTTAAAGGTGTCTCCTGGGGTTCTGATTCCCCGCCCGGAAACGGAATTAATTATTGATTTAGCTGTATCTGCTATTGAAAATCTTGATAATAATGGGATTTGGGTGGATTTGGGCACCGGAAGCGGGGCGATCGCCCTGGGTTTAGCCGATAGTTTCCCAAGGGCCGAAATTCATGGGGTAGATACCAGTTTAGAAGCCTTGGCGATCGCTAAATCTAACGCTCAAACCCATGGTTTAGCCGATCAGATTCAATTCCATCACGGGTCTTGGTGGGAACCCCTAGAATTCCTACAAGGACAACTGACAGGCATGGTCTCTAACCCCCCCTATATTCCTTCTGGGATGATTCCAACGTTGCAACCCGAAGTCGCCCAACATGAGCCCCGATTAGCCTTAGATGGCGGTGACGATGGTTTGGATTCTATTCGCTATTTAGTTGAAACAGCCCCCCGTTATTTGCGCCCTGGAGGGGTTTGGATTGTGGAAATGATGGCCGGACAAGGAGAAGCGGTTGCCGGGTTGTTGCAGGCTCAAGGAAGTTATTCTAGGATTAAAATTATCCCTGACTTAGCGGGATTTGATCGTTTTGTTATAGCTTATTTGAAGATCTAAAGATCCAGCGGTTGAAACCGTGGCTACACAGACAAAACCCGCCTGCGCGGGTTTTAAACCCTTGAGCAATAGTCCGCGCAGGCGGACTTCGCTTGTGTAGCCACGATTTCAATCGCTGGATTTCTGGATTGGATCTCTGGATTGGATCTCAAGTTTTTGGGTTAACGCTATGGTTCAAGTTTCTATTGATACTCTAATTGATATTGCAATTGCGGGTGAGGGTGTGGTGAGTTTCCCGACGGATACTGTCCCCGCTTTAGCTACCCGTCCTGATCGGGCAGAATTGATTTTTCAGACCAAACAACGCAGTTTAGATAAACCCTTAATCTTAATGGCCGCCACACCGGAAGCGTTATGGCCATACGTGCAGGGGACGCCGGAAGAATTATCGGTCTGGCAAAAGACTGCCCAGAAATATTGGCCCGGGGGCTTAACTTTGGTATTACCCGCTTCTGATCAGGTTTCTGCGGCCATGAATCCGGCTGATCCGTCTACAATTGGGATACGAGTTCCTAATTGTGCGATCGCTCAATCTATTTTAGCCCGCACTGGCCCGATGGCAACCACCAGCGCGAATTTATCAGGACAACCGCCCCTGTTAACCATGGCTGAAATTAATCATCAATTTCCCAAGGTTTTCACGTTATTTTCGTCAGACTTTGATCCAATTATCCCTCAATCCACCTTACCTTCAACGGTGGCAAAATGGGAAAGCAATGGTCAATGGACAATCTTACGACAGGGGAATTTAATAATCAGTTAACAGTTATCAGTTAACAGTTATCAGTTAACAGTTATCAGTTATCAGTTAATAGTTATCAGTTATCAGTCAATAAAGAATAAATGTTGATATTCTTCGAGCTTATAAACCGTTATTCAACTCTTACACTGATCACTAATAAATGTTAACTAATAACTGATTCGGTGTTGACCAATAACTGATCAACTCTTACACTGATAACTGATCACTGATTACTGATAACTGAAATGGGTTGGAGCGAATTTTTATATTTCGGTTTTGGGTTAGGGTTAGGGGTCGCCCTAAATCAGCTATGGCAGGGAAAAGGAACAAAATCGCCCGACCCGGTTGGGACAGAAGACCGCTCCAAAGAGGTTGATTATCAACAGCAGGTGCAAACCCTCTCTTATCAATTGAAACAAACTCAACTTGCCTATCATTCGGCAACGGAATTGAGTTTATTTAAAGCGGGGTTTTTGGCGCGGACGTCCCATGAGTTGCGATCGCCCCTGAGTAGCATGATTGGTACGTTACAACTAATTATCTCCGATCTGTGCGAAAACCCAGAGGAGGAGCGGGAATTTATCAATCTCGCCCACACATCGGCGTTAAAAATGGTGGGATTATTAGATCAAGTGATTTTTGTATCTAAAACCGAATATGGCACAGACACCATGGATATTCATGCCATTGAGTTAGCAAAAGTCATGGATGAGGTAGAAGATTTAACTTGTATGCAGGCGGCAAATCGTAGTATTAGATTAAACATTGATCCTCCTGATCATGATATTTATGTGATGGCAGATTTACCCCGACTGCGACAAGTTTTAGTCAGTTTAGTGGATACTGCGATCGCTCAAATGAAAGAGGGAAGTGTGAATGTTTCTGCCCATCCTTCTCCCGAAACGGGATTTGTGCATATTTGGGTTGATGATCAACGTCCGGTTAGTGCGTGGAGTGAGTCTTGGGATTTATTAAAATCCACCTTAGATATAGATCAACCTCCTTTTGATCAAGCAACTTTATCCCCAGGAATGCGGCTATTAATGAATCAAACTTTATTGAGTTTAATGAAGGGTCGTTTAGAAATTTTAGCGATTCCTTCTGAGGGAGAAGATTCTAATTTTAATCGGACTCAATGTTCAATTCCCTTAGCAAAACCCTAACTTAATTTTAGGGCAGGAGTATAACAATATAAATTAGGATTAATCAGGATAATATTTTAAGCGATTGTCTTAAAAACTATTATTGATTTAGCGATGTTCACAACAGTTATAGCGAAAGTACGATGTACTAATTTAGTAGAGATGACCTGACTCTTTAAGGTTAATTTGTGAATAGTAAACCAACCCACCAACAACGGGAACAATGGAGAGATGCTTTAGAATCTGCTATCGCTCAACCACAAGAACTTCTGTTTGTTGAAAGTTTCCTAAAAGCTTGGAATACCTCAGCCCGTCCAGCTTTATTTCGGTGTTATGATAACCGAAAGTATATGATTAAAGGTCAACAAGCAGGTCGTCAGATTGTCAACGATCAAATTGTGGCAAAGCTAGGAATCACAATCAATGCTCCAGTTGGCTACCCTCGAATTGCTGAAATTGATTCTGATCTATCAGAAGCGTATCCTCAACTAAATTACCTTACCTCTGGAACAGCGCACGCTACTCTGTTCATTGAAGGTTGTAAGGATGAGAGAGATCTAACCAAGTTTTATACTGAGCAAGCAGAAAATATCCCTCGGTTTGCGAGTTTGTGTGTATTGTATGGTTGGGTTTTGGCTAAGGATCATCAGTTTCTGTTTGAAGAAGAGTATCCTAATCGAGTTTATTCTGTTGATCATGGTCATTTTTTCCCTGGTGGGCCAAACTGGACTCAGGAAACTCTCAGTCAAGCTCCTGCTGCTGAGTTAGATGCTCGTTTACGCATACTCTGTTCTTTCAGCCGCGAGTCCCCAGAAATCATAAATGCTTTAGAACAACTTGATCAAGTTTCTGAAGATAAAATTATTCAAGCTGTTGCAGCACCTCCTATCGAATGGGGGCTTACAATGGAAGAACGAGTTACGATGGTGGAATACTTAGTTAAGAGACAACAAGAGTTAATCAATCTTCTATAATCCATTCAAGCAAGACATAACGGCAAAGCTTATGGTTAGCAGATACAGTATTATTCAATATGTTCCTAATCCGATTGCTGATGAACGGATTAATATTGGTGTTGTGGCTTTCTCGGATCACGAAGTTCGTGTGCAGTTTTTAGTTAACTGGGAGCGTGTTCGTAATTTTGGAATGAAAAAAATTGACTTCCTCAAAGACTTTGCTGAAAGAATGAAAGAAACGGCATCTCGCGGGTTAGTGTTTCCGGGGGATGA
>DATNRE010000527.1:0-5604 GCA_036703685.1 Candidatus Obscuribacterales bacterium | reverse complement strand
AGGATTTTTTAACCCCAGGAGTTGGGCGGCTTCAGTCTTTTACCGAGTTCGTAGGCGGTGGAAATCATAAACCTTGAATCCTTAACTGAATTGGAATCTCTGGGCTTTCTAATAACCCTTTCTTTTTGAGTTTTGACAACTCAATTTGAATATCCTCTGGGGTAAATTCAATGGTTTTCTCTTTGCCCAAAGGTGTTGTTCCTTCACAGAGCAAGTTGTCAGCAAGCTCCGATAAATTAATTTCAACGTCTTGATCAATGCCGTACAACAGCCGGATCATTAAGAAAATGTAATCCGATTTACTCAATGCTCCCGCCGTAAGAAATGCGCTTAAATCGTATCGAGTCAAAACTAACTTACCGGGCTTTGGTTTTGCTTCACTATCTTGAGGTATTAACTGGATAACGTTATCCATGTTTTCAACTTGTTCAACTTGCATATCTTCTCCTATCTAATAAATGGAATTGCGCTGTCTTTTAAACAATCAAACCACTCGCGCTCTGTTGGCATCTGGTGTTGATTCTTTCTTCGTAACGGATGTGGGAACAATGACCGAGCTATCTTAGAAGCTGCGATAGCATCCCGTTTACTAACAAAATAACCCGGTAGTTTGCGACGTGATGCCAGATGAGTTACTGCCCAATAATCACCGTCTACCCTGTTGATTCCCAACCATTTCCTGACCGTTGCCTTAACTCTCCAGAGTCCGTACATTGTCTCAGTCTTAATTGTTTTTCTCATGAGTCTAAAACCCTTGTTCTTGTGATTGTCGAGACAGGAACCCCGTCCCAGTCTTCCTGAATGTAGTACCGTCCTGAACCCGATTTGTTCATTTCCTCGCACTTTTTGCGAGCCTCATTAAATCTTGGGTAGGAGGCAACAATCGCACCTTTTCCTGTTTCCCAAATTGCATAACCCTTTTGTTTGCTCATTAGCTTTCTGGCTTTAGGTTTTGTCTTTGATTAATTGGCCCTAGATACCGAGGATGCAATATCACTTGAGTATAATTAATCGCTATCTGTAATCCCCCTTGATACTGCCGTCTAAGGTGTTCGGCGAATTGCTGATTTACTAAAGGCAATTTTTCAAAAAGCTCTTTGTAAATTTTTTCCTCTGACTTTTTTTGCGGGGTTTTTTGGGGATTTGACCGAAAGGTTGGCATTACTTTGCCAAAGTCGGAGGGCTTTTCTCCAATCCTTTTCCAGTCAGATAGAGTAGCTACTTTTACCCCAAGTCTTTTAGATATCTCTGACAACCTTTCGCCGTTCTTAATAGCTTCGTAGGCTATCTTCCTGATTTCTGGACTATATCTTTTTGCTGACATTTCTGGTAGTTGATAATTGGTTAAAGAAAGGGTGGGTTAGAGGGTCTTCCACCCATTGAACTCTTACTTACACAAACACAAACTTTTAAAGGATTTTTATCTGGACATCACCTCCTTTTTGTTGGGCTGAATTTACGCGATTGCCAACCCCAACTCAACCAACTTTTCAGTCGGGATAATTGCGTTAGTTGCAATTCGGTCAATTTTTACCGCTATTACAAACTCTAGTTTTTCGCAATACTCCACGAATTTCTCGGCTGTTTCCAATTCAGGAAAACTCCAATCTTGATCTTGATATCCTGGCTCAGAACCATAACTCCAATTTTTTCCGTTGTGGGATGCTGCCCATGCACATAACAAGGCGGCGTTATTTCCTGCTTCAAATTCAAAAAATCTCACATTAACATTGACTTGGTTTTGGGGAGTTGTTTGGGACATCGCTGCCTTTCTAAACTGCCTGAATAATAGTTCAGCTGGGATAACCTCATCGAATCCCCAAGCTAACAACTGATTTGGGGTGAATAGTTGGAATTTTCGGAGTTGTGCCAAAGTGATTGACAAGTTCTGATGCTTTTCCCCTGCCACAATCATTGCTAAAGCCACAGCCTCTAATTGATCCTTGTCTAGTTGTCCGGAGCGAACCGCATTAAGAAAATCGTCGAGCTTGTCTTCTGTTGCGTCTTCCTCGTCATAGTCATACAAAATTTCGGGTTCGTCATATTCGGGTTCGTTGGTTTCCAATTCCAAAGCAAACTCTAATGGGTCAAACGGAAAAATACTTTCTTCTTTAACTTGTGAAATCTTAACAAGTTCATCCGGTTCCTTTGCTTTAACATTCTCAACTTCCACTTCTTCAGTCAACCGTTGATACTCCGCTTCTAATTCCAATCTGGAAATATTAAGTTTAATCGTGGTCAAACCTTTGTTCCGAAAATCTCTGAGTGCGTCTTTTAGTTCAAGGAATGTCATTTTTCTGTTCATTTTGATTTTTTCGTTTTGATGATTTATGAAGATTTAGACAGGGGGAATTTCACCCCCGGACTAATTTAGAAATCGATACTACTTCCACTAATTGCCCTCACCTCAACAGTCGGAAGTGCGGGGGTTTTTCTTCCCAGCAGATAACTCAGTTCGTTTTGCTCCAACCCGTCAATACACTGCATGGATCGAGTACCTTCCATATCGGTCATCCGAGACAAGTTGCTCGGATCGGCTAAAACCGCCGCAGCTTGATCAACTATTGTCCAGTCAGTGCGTTCCTGCCATGACCATTTGAGGGTGTAATAATTAACAGGTTTGATAACGCCCGTGGCATCAGGTTTGCTACTAGACTGTTTGACAAACTCAGGGATAAAAATTCCCGTTGCAGGTTCCACACCTTTTGCTTGAACTTCGGTTACCAGTCGGTTAAAGTCACTCAATGATTGAGTTTTCAAGTAAGTGACCATCACTACGCCTTTTGGCAACTCTCCTGATTCTGCAACAAACCAAACTTGTCCCCATGTTGCTCCGAGTGTTTGACCTAAATCCCCCCAAAACTTGGAGAATTTTAAGATTGTCATAGAACATTTGGAGCCGTAATCTGTGTCGCCAATTATCCATTGACCCGATTGACAGTTGTTGCGAACAGCGATAGGGAAGTTGGGGACTAAGATTGCATCTTTTGGTTTGGCTCCAAAGACGGAAATATTAGATTTTTCAGTTGATTTTGTTTTGGTTTCCATTTGTTTTAGCTTGATTTTTGTTGGTTTAATTCGGGCTAATCGCACCACCCCAACGCCTCACAATCGCACTATGGAGCGTAAGGGAATGCGGTTAATCAAAGATTGCTGTAATAGCTTTTTTTAAGTCCTCATCCGCGTTTTGGTTTACTCCTCCTTCATTAATTAATTCGTTGAACATTTCCATCTCCCTAGAAGAAATTTGTTTGATGATTGTATGTAAAACATCGTCAATTTCAGTGCATCTTTCGTTGTAGCCGTCGTTAAACTCAACGATAAAGTCTCGTTCTTCAATTAATTCAACAAATCTTTCAGCCAACTGTTTAACATCCACCATCACGCCACCTCCTCAACCCAAGACTGTTCAACCAAAGCATCGGTGGCTAACTGAAAACTTCTATGGCGGGAATAAGAATACTGAAAACCTTTTTTGTAAACCAAAACTTCACCGACTGCGTAAAAACTGTTTTCGTATCGGACTACATAACCCAACTTGCAGCCGCCATCGTAAACAACCGTCCCTTGTTGTTTGGCTAGTGCTACAACCGTTTCTTGAGTGGGTTCGGATTCGTTTTTACCTGCTTTGATTTGCTCCCAATAATTTAGGAACTGATCAGCGCCGATTAAAATTGCACCGCCACAATCTAGTTCAAATTTCAACATATCAACGTTGGTAAAGACTCCCGTTATTTGTTCGGGCGTGGGATTGATTTCCCCGAATGTATCCCAAGCGATGACTTGGGCTGCTATCTCTTTGTCTAATGCCAACGCCAAAACTTCGGGGGAAATTTCGGGAGCGGGCGCGGTCTGGACTTGATTAACTTGGGCGGTTGTTGTTATCATGGTTTTAGTTGTCAGGGATAATCCCTGGGATAAGGCGGTTGGCACAGACCTCGAAAATCTGAAGTGCTGACCACTTTTTGGTTATGTACCTATAATAGTGTAGTGCCACTACACTGTCAAGGGGTTTTAAAAAGTTTTTTATCGTCGGTGTGCAAAACTTCTTACAGTTACTGAAGGGAATAGTGATCGCACGTCCCGGCCAAGGTTTTCTAGTAAAGCATCCAGCTTTTCTCGACTCACCGCACCAGCCCTTCCTGATTCCAAAGATTTGATTGTATCCAACGAAACCAAGCCATTGGTGAGTTTTGACAATTCTGGCTGTGACAACCCTTCAAGTTTTCTAATTTCTTGCAGCCTAATTCCAATATCTCTGTCCCATGCAATATACAGAACACGGTCGTATGGAACCATAATTTCCTCTTTATCTATATTTAAGTTATTTGGTGTATTGACACTACACGATTTTTCATCTAGTATAGCAATAGTCTCGAAGTTTAGCAAGACCAACTCGCCAAGTTCCGGGCCTCCATAGAAACGACAAAGCGCCCCCCAGTCCTAGAAAAACAGAAGGGGTTCCTGAACCGGATTTAGCTTTGCTTGAATTCTACGGTTAAGTCGGTAAGTGTTTTTACGGAGTGACTAGGCTGTTGATTTAGTTTGAGGAGATTGCTATGTAAGTCAAAAACGATTGCAGATACCTACTTGTCAAAAAAACAATAATCCAAAGGGAAGAATTTAAGCCTTCCCCTTGGTTTCCTGAAAGTCTTAAAAATTGACTTCAGCTTAACCGCAAAAAGCAGAAAGTCAAGAGAGTCTGAAACCCATTGTGGGTACAACCCCTCACCTTCGTATTTATGAAATTTGAACTATTTGTCGGAGTCGGTTTGTTGAACGTGATTCTGTTGATCTGCCTGCTCGAATCTATCAACCGTGGGAGTGGTAGAAGCTATCAATTTATCGCAGCAACAGAAACGGAAACGCCAGCCCCCAAACGAGGCGATGGGCGTAGAGACTAATTAACCATTCAAATTTGAGGAAATTATGAAGTTAGACGGATTAAATATCAAGGAGTTGCGTTCAATTGCTAAAGAGCGTGGGTTTAACGGAAAAGACGCGGCTCTTTATGGCAACGCACAACGCCGAGCAACCTGGGTAAAACTCCTGAATCAAAACCCAGAGAAAACCGAACGGAAACAGAGACAGGAATCTTCAACGGATACGGTTATCTCGGTCAGTGATTACAAGCCTTCAAAGTCGAGTGTTCGGGGGTTAAAGCGACTCCCTGAAATTAAAACGGTCGTTTATTTTTACGGGAGTAAATCATGAAAAAGTTTGAAATCCCAGAAGCTATTGACGATATGCCCATCTCCCCGGAGGCGTTTCGGGTGTACGTGGCGATCGCTCGCAGCGTAGCAGAACACCAGGAATTTCCCTCGGTGCGGGCAATTACCGCCCGATGCTTTGGGAAGAAGTACGCACTCGGGTCTACTCATACCGACATGGCTTTAAAAGAATTGATCAAGCTGAAATTGATCAATTGTGAAGGCGAAATCTACAGCCTGTCTGATGATTGGATGTTGGAGGGTGTAGCGTGATTGACAGCATTATTGACGAACATTTTGGCGGTTATTCCGTTGTTCGGGCTGATTATCTCCAAATAACAGGAGATGCTTGCGCGGCTCAGATATTGCATTCCCTTGAATATTGGACAGCCCA
>DATNRE010000526.1:0-6254 GCA_036703685.1 Candidatus Obscuribacterales bacterium | reverse complement strand
TTTCACCTCTTGGCCACGAACCAGAACCCGACATTCCTCTTGATACAAAACTACTTCTTTATATTGCAGCATGACTGGCTCTTGCAGTTGACAATAGCGTCTTCGTCGCATTAAGGCCCGACAACGCGCCATAAACTCCCGCATTCCGAAGGGTTTAGTTAAATAGTCGTCGGCTCCCGCTTCTAAGTAAAAAGCCGAATTATTCGCGCTTTCGCGTAACCCGATAATTAAAATGGCGACGGAATTTCCCTGATGTCGTAACATACGACACAGATCTAAACCGTTGATCGAGTCCATAATTAAAAGGTTAAACGGAAAATCACCGACGGGATAATTAGGGTTTTGGATTGAAGGCAGAGCATCCCGTCCATCTGAAGTCACCGTCACCCGATAACCCTGTTCTTCCAAAGCTAGGGAAAGCATTTCTCGCCAAGGCTGTTCGTTTTCCAAAAGTAAGATATGGCCATTCTGTCTGACATCGGAACGGTAAGGACTCTTGCTTAATTCAGGAGAAAACATAAAAACTTGTTGTTGTGGGTTGGATGATTAAAAAGTCTTGAAACTGTCTATTGTCGCTGTAAACCCTTCGATAGTCTGAGGATTAAGGGTCAACCATCCAACGTAATTATGTTCCCCATTGCGAATTCCTTCACACAGAGACGACCGATATTGAACTCCCGCAGCAAGTCCAACCCCGGATTTTGTTGGGGGGTCGTCAGATCCATCCTGATTTAGCCTCGGTTCTAGGTTTTTAAGCATTTTTCACGCTCAATTTGCCTGGTTGTTTGGAATCTAGTAAGTGGAGATGGCTCCCATGGTATTAGGGGAAGGTTAACACAAGGTAAAGCCAGGGTAATCTTTAGGTTAAATTATTCTAATTAAATTAAGATTTCTTAACGGATTATCTTTTCGGTTACTCGCGGGTTAATTCCTAGAATCGTTTTAACTTCTATTTTCACCCGATCAACAGATCACCCGAGTCACTACAATAGGAGTGGATCTAAAATTTTAAATCGGTATAACTTAATTTAACTTAACATAATGTTACTACATCTGAGTACCTGGCAAGAAGTAGAAGTTTATCTGACTCACCAAAACGGTATCATTATTCCGATTGGTTCCACAGAACAACATGGGCCAACCGGGTTGATCGGCACTGATGCGATTTGCGCCGAAGCGATCGCCAAAGGCGTGGGAGAATCAATCGGGGCGTTAGTAGGCCCGACTATTAATATTGGCATGGCATTACACCACACGGCTTTTCCAGGTACGATCAGCCTACGACCGACGACTTTAATTCAGGTAATCAACGATTATATCACAAGTTTAGCGAAAGTTGGATTTACCCACTACTTTTTTATTAACGGACATGGGGGAAATATTGCTACTCTGAAAGCCGCTTTTTCCGAAACCTACGCCCATTTAGCCGATATCAACACACCGAAAGCCCATCAAGTCAAATGTCAAATCGGCAATTGGTTTATGTGTAGTTCTGTCTATAAATTAGCAAAAGAACTCTATGGCGATCAAGAAGGTTCCCACGCCACACCCAGCGAAGTTGCCTTAACCCAATATGTTTATCCTGATTCAATTAAACAAGGTTTCCTGACACCAGAAGTACCTAGGGGATATCCGATTTATGGCCCGGAGGATTTTCGCAAACACTATCCCGATGGTCGTATGGGATCTAACCCCGCCTTGGCTACCCCTGAACACGGTCAACAATTTTATGAATTAGCCGTAAAAGAACTGAGTCAAAGCTATTTAGATTTTCTCAAAAATCAGTAATTAGTAATCAGTAATTCAATAGCTTGGGTTATTTCTGCCACTGATAACTGTTTACTGATAATTGATAACTGATTAGGCTCGGGCGCGGAATTCGATGGTATCTTGTTTAATTGAGATATCGTAATTTCCAAAAAAGCCTTGTCCTAGAAGTCCGATTTCTAATACCGGAGAAATAGAAACTTCTATATCTTTCATCTGTAACCCTCCGACATCAATAGAATTTACACGACCAATTTCTTGATTAACTTTGCGATCGCTGGCTGTATTAACAGGTATAACTCCAGTGGGTTTAACGGCTAAGGCTAATGCCATTTCAGCAGTAATTACTACCCCACTCGCTCCCGTATCTAATAACATTTCAAAGGATTTTTGACCATTAAAATTCACATCAATAACTGGAATTCCTCCTTGTCGGCGTTTAATAGGAACTTGAAAAATTCCCTCGGTTTTCGGGTTAGCAGATAGGGGAGTAGAAGTAGGAAATAAACCACAAACAGACTGGGTTAAATTAACCACATCTCCAGATCCTTCACGGATAAAACAGCCTGGATATTCTTGAGCTTTGACTGAAATACTATTTAATAAACCTCCTGTCAACAGGAAAGTAAAACTAAGTTTAAGGGTATAGGAACGGATTGAAATTGCTTTGATCATAGTCTCACCCCGTTATTTTGATTCAAAAATTAGAGTGTTCAATCCTTAAATGATTCCCCAAATATTCATCGGGACTTATTAATCCCATGGTTTCATGGAAGTTATGTTTATCGTTTATTGTCTGGCTCGGAATTCAACCACATCTTCTTTAATTGTAACATCATATTCACCAAAGAAATCTTGCCCCAATAAACCCACTTCTAACATCGGAGCGATCGCCACGGTAAGATTACTTTTAACGGCCCCAGCCACATTCAGACTTTGAATAGAACCTAAATCAAATTCAACTCCCTTCTGACTCGGTGTATCTGCTTTAACTCGACCAGTAGGAACCACCTTTAACCGTCCTGCCATCATAGGAGTAATAACCGTTCCACTAGCTCCGGTATCCACCATCATTTCAAAGGTAACTTGATCATTAAATATAGCTTCAATTACTGGAATTCCTTGTTGTTTTTTGATAATTTTAGCCTGATAAACTCCCGGGGTTGAGAGGGGAGAAACAATTGTTTTTTCATCTTGTGGAAAGATGCAGAGGTCTCCATTTAAAGACATAACCTCTCCGGCTTTTGTTTTCATAAAACAACCAGGATGTTCCTGAGACAAAGCACCAATTCCATTAGTCAATATTAACCCCGTCGTTGATAATAGAATACAAACCCGTGAGATGAATTGGGATAAATTTTGATTCGGAACTCGGTGAGTCACCAACCTGACCAAATAAGGGGAATTGTTCATGATTTTAAGAGTTCTCAATAATTAATTTAAGGGTTAACACCGGATATATCAATTTTCCCCCAAAAATACTAGCCTCAAACCAGAAACGCCAAAACAGATTACCCGTTTCTGTGATTGGGTATCTTGTGAGTGATCAATCTAGGGTCAAGACCTTAAATAAATTTTACCCCTCAATTGAGAACGATAGATCTTTTCGCGGTATCCTAAACAATCGGAGCCAAAGTCAGTTCGTTTAAGGAAGTCTGTGAAATACTTTTTTTTAACCGATGGATGGACAATTGGACGAGTCTGGGGAGTAGGGGGTCTGTGGGATCAAGCTCTGCGGCGTCGTCCACCGGACATTCAAAGAATGGATTTGTGTCTGTGGGATCAGAAGCAACAGGAAAAAATGTGGCTGTATCGGGTTGAAGATTCTGTCTTGATGCTAGAAGTCAGACCGGATATCAGCACAACCAGCGACTCCCCTAATACCATTGGTCAAGTAGTTCTCACCCGCTTAATTACGGCTGAACAAGTCCTAGAACGTTTGGCTAGTGCTGCAACCGAATGTCAAATTAACCAAAGCCTATAATCCGTGTGGGGTTAATTGTAGTCAGCGTTCGTGATATTATAACTACGGCTCTCTTAATAATCTCAGTGCCTTTAGACCTGAAAACGTCAAAAAGCACTGGACAAAGAGGGGCAAAAACTCTTAAAACAACTAGAGAATCAACTTATTCTCTAATACCAGAAAATAAATAATTGGGTTCAATTAATTTAGTAGGGCGGGACAGGCCCGAACTCTAGGCTTGTATCGTAGTAAGATGAGTAGAGATAGACCCTCTGGGGTAGCTGTGACTTAGACTTTCTAACGAGTACAGTAGTACGGTTAGGACGTTTAGGGATTGCCGCAAGGACATAGTGCTTAAAGGTCAGTCGCTCAATCAAGAATCCTCGTCTCTATTAGAGCGGGGAGTGTCAAAAAAAAGTAACCATTATCAACTAGAAGGAGCGTAGTCAATGGGACTACCCTGGTATCGTGTACACACAGTCGTCCTCAATGATCCGGGACGGTTGATTTCTGTACACCTGATGCACACCGCTTTGGTGGCAGGTTGGGCTGGATCTATGGCCCTTTATGAACTCGCAATTTATGATCCTTCTGATCCCGTCCTCAACCCGATGTGGCGTCAAGGGATGTTCGTCATGCCCTTTATGGCCCGCTTAGGAGTGACTCAATCTTGGGGGGGCTGGAGCCTCACCGGAGAAGCAGTCACTAACCCGGGGATTTGGTCTTTTGAAGGAGTAGCGGCTACTCATATCATTCTGTCTGGTTTACTGTTCCTCGCTGCCGTTTGGCATTGGGTCTTTTGGGATCTAGAACTGTTTACCGACCCCCGGACAGGTGAACCCGCTTTGGATTTACCCAAAATGTTTGGGATTCACCTGTTTCTATCCGGTCTGCTTTGCTTTGGTTTCGGAGCATTCCACTTAACCGGCCTATTTGGCCCGGGAATGTGGGTATCCGATCCCTATGGCATTACGGGCAGTATTCAACCCGTGGCACCCGCTTGGGGGCCAGAAGGATTTAACCCGTTTAATGCGGGGGGAATCGTGGCTCACCATATTGCCGCCGGGGTTGTGGGGATTGTTGCGGGTCTGTTCCATTTGTCCGTTCGTCCGCCTCAAAGGTTATACAAAGCCCTGCGGATGGGGAACATTGAAACCGTATTATCCAGCAGTATTGCCGCCGTATTCTTCGCCGCCTTTGTGGTAGCGGGAACCATGTGGTATGGTTCGGCAGCTACCCCGATTGAACTTTTTGGCCCTACCCGTTATCAATGGGATAGCGGTTATTTCCAACAGGAAATTCAACGGCGGGTACAATCTAGCGTTGCCCGTGGGGATAGCTATTCTGAAGCCTGGGAAAAAATTCCTGAAAAACTTGCCTTCTATGACTACGTGGGCAATAGCCCCGCTAAAGGTGGTTTATTCCGGGTCGGCCCCATGAACAACGGCGACGGCATTGCCAAAAATTGGTTAGGTCATCCCGTATTCAAAGATTCTGAAGGCCGGGAATTATCGGTTCGCCGTCTTCCTAACTTCTTTGAAACCTTCCCCGTGATTCTCACGGATAAAGACGGTGTGATTCGGGCAGATATTCCCTTCCGTCGGGCTGAGTCTCGCTATAGCTTTGAACAAGCTGGAGTGACGGTCAGTTTCTATGGTGGCAACTTAGATGGCAAAACCTTTAAGGATGCTCCCACCGTCAAAAAATACGCTCGTTTAGCCCAACAAGGGGAACCCTTCGAGTTTGATCGGGAAACCTTGGGATCGGACGGTGTATTCCGTACAAGCACCCGGGGCTGGTTTACCTACGCTCACGCTTGCTTTGCGTTATTGTTCTTCTTTGGTCATATTTGGCACGGTTCTCGGACGATCTTCCGCGATGTGTTCGCTGGAGTAGAAGCCGATTTAGAAGAACAAGTGGAGTGGGGTCTATTCCAGAAATTGGGTGACAAAACCACTCGTGTTAAAAAGACCGTCTAGGATATCTCTAGTTCGGGCTTTTGGGGTATGTTTCTAAACCCTAATCCTCAACAGAGTTGGAACTTTATTCGTGAAGTTTCCAACTCTTTCTTTATATGGGATTGATTGATCGAAGTTGATCATTTTTTTCTAAGTTCTAAAACTGGTAATGTGGGTTTAAATCCAGTGGGTAGTTCACTCTCTCAATGGTAGACTGTTAGAAAACAATAGGTTTAGGAAAAATTGACATGGAAAGTGTTGCTTACATCTTAATTTTGGCATTAGCCTTGGGAGTTCTCTTTTTTGCAATTGCCTTCCGAGAACCGCCTCGGATTGGTAAATAGCTCGATTAGAGCATCTTCGTCCACTCCAATACTGAGTTTATGGGGTTTAAGGTTGATTTAATACTTTTTGTACTGCCAGATTACCCTAAATTTTGCCCAGGGATTCGGGTGTTCCACGGTTTAAATAAAACCCTGAGTTCTCATAACTCAGTATTGGACTGTTAAAGAGTTAAAGGCTGTGCTTTGTAATCGCTGATCAGAAAACGGCTGTTCAGTGAAACA
>DATNRE010000525.1:0-2136 GCA_036703685.1 Candidatus Obscuribacterales bacterium | reverse complement strand
CACAAACGATCAAACTGGCATTCCGTTCCTCTGCGGTGCGTACAATGCCCATTCCAATTGAATTATCAACCCGACCAATGGTTTCCACCGGAGTCACCGCCGCATGGGCGACCATCTCCGCCTTGGCCAATAACTGTTCCTGTCGCACCTTCGCCCCCGATGGAATGGGTCGGGTTTGGAAGGAGGGAATCAGCAGGAGCCAAAAACTGGCGGTGAGTCTCCCTTGATCGGCTTTTACCACGATCGCCAGTACCAATAATGCGAGCACGTTGGTAATGAGGGTTGCTCCTAAAGTCGCCATCACCGGCTGACTGCGCATAATTCCCAGTTTACTTAGAACGGGCAAAGCCACCAGGGTGTGGGAGGCTAAACAGGAGGCGACGAGGATCGAGGCTAAGGGACTAAATCCCACGGATAACATGGCTGCGGTGCCAATGATCATCGGTAGGCAGAAGGTGGCTAAACCAAAAACCACGGCTTTATCGGCGTTGCGTTTAAGGTCATCCAGGCTGGTTTCTAAACCCCCCAGAAACATCAGAAATAGCAATCCCACCGTCCCGAGCAGTTCAATGGTGCGATCGCGAGCCAGTAACCCGAATCCATGGGGGCCAACCACCACCCCGGCTAAAATTAAACCGATAATTCCAGGCATTTTTAACCGTTCAAATAGCAACGGCGCGACTAACATAATCGCCAAAATAATGAGAAATACGGCAACGGGATCTCTCACGGGTTCGGGTAGCTGGGCCAGAATTGGGGCGCTAATAGCTGGGTTGAAATTGTATTCTAAACGTCCCCAATATTGCCAAAAGTTTTCCATCATTATTATTTCCGAGGGATTTAATCAGTTGACATCCTAACTCTTTTGCAAGCGGGGGGATTCTATCTATAGATGAGTTTTTAGGGCTTGACAGTTTAGATGAATTACAATACAAACAAATTAAAACTCAGTCTAGTAAATGTTTTTCTGCCCAAGAGATGGCCGTTAATTTTTAGAACTGTACAAGCATTTATCGTTATTATTAATGCTGAATTATGGCTCAAAATATAGTAATTGTTGGAGGCGGTTTTTGTGGGGTGCTGGTGGCAATTCATCTACTGGGTAATTTATTCAAAAGCAGTTGAATTCGTTCTGACCCATTAAATTTAGGTTTAGATGTCACAAAAACTGGGGCATTAATTGATCAAAAGGGTGAAATTTTTCAACACTTATATACTCTAGGAACCACTTGTAAAGGATGTCGCTGGGAAACCACCGCAGTCCGAGAAATTCGATAGCAAGCAGAAAATTTAGCACCGGAATTGTTAGGGAAGGGAATAGGGAATAGGGAATAGGGGTTTTAGACTTAATTTCACCCCCTATATAATAATCGACTAAATACTATCGGAAAAAGAGACAAATTGCAGTTGTGCCGAAGGAACTCCTTTAACTAAACCTAAAATATTCCCGGTTTTAGCTTCTGTTATGACCGTCACGGATGCCGATTCAATTTGGAAATCCAAAGTTCTGATCTGACCCAAGGGGAAAGGGCCACTACTCTCATAATCTCGGCGATCGCCATAGGTAATGGTTTTTTCAGTTAACACAATATCATTAACCGTTAACCCCGCCGTCAAGCCAATTTTATCCCCTTGGGCGCTATTGTAATCGAGGATAAAATCCGAGGTAATCTCGTCAAGACCATCAACATTACCACAACCACAGTCCGGCGTTGCAGGAGTCGCCGTATCGGTGCGTAGGACAAAGACATCCGCCCCCTCACCGCCCCAAAGCCGATCCACACCCAAATCACCGATCACGGTATCATTACCCGCCCCACCCACTAAGGCGTCATCCCCTCGACCTCCTCGGAGTAAATCATTATCCCCATCCCCAAACAGATAATCATTGCCTAAATTACCACTGAGCAAATCATCCCCCGTACCTCCGTAAAGTACATCAAGGTCTTGACCCCCCCACAGAGTATCATTGCCTCCTTGACCTTCGAGGGTATCATTGCCCCGATTTCCCCTGATTGCTTCCGGGTCTGTGGAGCCCCGAACATAATCATCTCCCCCCAAGGCTGCTAACCCGTTAGGATATGCAGAAAGAAGCACTCCGGGGGCAATTTCAACGGTATCGGCATTTTCTGTTAA
>DATNRE010000524.1:0-9661 GCA_036703685.1 Candidatus Obscuribacterales bacterium | reverse complement strand
CTCAATAAAAGGACTGATTTCCCGCAGTTGCAGGGGGTCAATTTCGGCCGTTTCACCGACTAACCCAATTACAACCTTGTGTTTACCGACAATTTTCTCCGGTGATAAACCCCAACTGCTTTTGAGATCTTCACTTAAACGCGCAATTTCGGCTTCTGGTGTGCCGACTTTCATTACTATAATCATTTATCCTGTTTTGATCGATCGATCAAATTTAAAAAGCTGAAATTGTCTAAGAAAATACAGCCCGAGTTAAAGCTAATTTAGCGTATAACAATTCAGTTTTGGACACAAACTTTTGAATTCTTAATTTTTCTGTTTTTTTTGCTTTGCAGCTTTCCATCCGTCCTGCATTCGCCCTAAATTCAGTTTGAATTCCTGCCAACCCAAAATACTACCGGAGGCTTCCTCATCCCAGGATGCGGATAGCACCCCATAGCTTAACCCCAGGACACTTAACCCAAAACACCCCATACTCAAAATTACCACGGCCGTATTGGGAAGGTCGAGTAAATCTTGGGTAATGATGAAGTAACTGCCGATGAAGCTTCCCAAACCCAGGAGCAAAGGAATTCCAGCTAAAACCACCATCCGAGAGAGCATCCGTTGACTAACTTTCTCTGGAATTGCTGTTTCTTCCCGGGTATAGGTGCGTTTAGTCTCCTTCTGAGTTTTGGGTTCAGACTTAAGAGACTTAGGAGTTGCCTTAACTTTCTGATTCGGTTTTGTCGGTTTAGGGTCTGAAATCGCCTTTGCTGGGGGATTAGAAGTCGCTTTATCGGTTTTTTTGCGATTTTTCTTGGGTTCAAAGGCGGGCCGTGCGGTCGTACGTTCAGAGGACATAGGTTCAGAAAAGGGGTCTGGAAATGCAGGAGGAAAGCTTGAGGTCGGGAATCAAGATAGAGGGATTCACAGAAGGCCGGAAAAACCCTAACCCCGAATTCCTAAACGAGCGATTAACGCTTGGTAGCGGGCTTTATCTTGCCGTTGCAAAAAGCTTAATAGGCGTTTGCGACGACTAATAATTTGTAAAAGTCCACGGCGAGAAGCGTGATCTTTTTTATTGATTTTTAAGTGTTCGCTGAGTTTGCTAATCCGTTCCGTCAGCATAGCCACTTGCACCTCGCAGGAACCGGTATCGGTTTCATGGGTTTGGTGCTCCGACATGATTTCTTGTTTACGCTGCTGTGTGAGAGCCATAGTTGTTGAATCTCAAGATGATCCGTAAATTTCCACAATCACTTAGGATACCACACTTTTGATCGGTTTTGCCCGATTGTCGATTGTCCCTTCCTCTATAATTGAATCAATCTAGCTCAGGGGTGAGAACGTGGGAATTCTCGATTTAGTTAGTCAACCCTATTCCCTCCTAGGGAAGGAGGTTGGGGGGTTAGGTCTTAGAAGCGATTTTAGACAAGTTACGTCAGCTATCCCAAACTAGACAGCGACAACTTGAAGATTACCTTGAATTCCTATTATATAAAGAAAAAAATTAACCCCAAAATCTAACAGATTATAAAAAAAGTTAAATCTGAAATATTATTGATTTATTTTTCATTCTTGAAAATTTATTTGATATTCTATTTTATCAGATCTTTACAAAAAAAACTAAAATCTTTAAACTAACCCCTGTTAATTTCCCTACTCCACAGACTACATTGCATCTATAGGTCATCAGTATTGATGCCCTGATCAGTTTTGATTTAAAACTTAACAAAAGGATTTGACATGAATACTGCACCCAAAGCTACTCTTAAATTATCCATTATTGCTACTCCGGTTATTGCTTTATTAAGTAGTATTTCCCCTGGTCTTGCAGGTACATTTGCCAAGGCTGAAACTGAAACCTTGATTTATAATTTTAGTCAATTTCCTACTAGCATTTCCACGTTTACAGATACTCAAACCCTAGCATTAGCTTGGAAAGGAACTGTATTAGCTGAAGGAAATGCTAGTGCCTATTTTGATATTAATTTCTGTTTGGAACCTGACTATTGTTTTCCCTTGGCTAACAATAGTTCCCAGGCGATAACTCTAGGAGAAGGTAAAGAATATTTAGGTTTAGCTCAAAGTCAAGCAGCAGCTATTGGTTATCAATTTGAAATTGCTGAAAATCAAGAATTTTCTTTTGATTTTATCTCGATTTTAAATTTAGAAGCCCAAAAATCACAGCAACAAGAATCAAGTCAAGCCACAAATTATATCGCTTTTTATTTGTTTGAAGATTCTACCAATAATTTGTTAGATTTCTTTAGTCTAAATAGCAGCATTAATTCTTTTAAAAACCATCATGTATCCATCCAAAAAAGTCAGGGTTTTCAATTTTCACCATTCGCAATAACAAACGTTGAAGAAAATCAAGCATCTGTCAGTATTTTGTTATCAGGATTATATTCTCGTCAATTTAGTCAAGGTCAAAACCTAACCTTAATTACCTATCAAAAGAGTGCCACAATTGTCCAAGCTCCTGAACCATCAACCTCCTTCTGGTTATTGATTCTGGGTGCATTAGGAGCAGTATTAGGCTTGAAAAAAAGATCCAGTTTATCTGATTAACTCTGTCAATTAATCGGTTTTAAGGTGCATTTACTTGGTTGTAATAGCTAACGTCAAATTAAAAATTTAAGCGTTATATAGCCGATAATTCAATTCACTAGCTAACCAATCTTTAAATAGTTTCTGAAGAATCTCTTGATAACGTTGAGGGGTCAGTTCAGCTTGAATAAACTCCTCAACTAAGATTAGATGATAACCTTGGTCAGTTTTGACTGGACTTAATATTTCTCCTGGAGTTGAACCAAATACAATTGCGGCAAAATCCGCTTTTAACCCCCAACGATAAAGTTTACCTTCATAACCACATTGTTCCCGACGTCGGGGGTCAACATCATATAAATGGGCTGCATAATAGAAACTGATTTCTTCTTCTTCTATTTGATAAAATAATTCTTTAGCCAAGCGCTCGTAGGGAACAATAATTTGATAGAATGAAACTTGGTCAAAGTTTAAGCGATTTTGAATAAAGTATTTTTCAACCTCTTTAGCAAATAAAGATTCTGCTAATTTTTCAGCTAAAAGACGTTCTCGAATTCCCGCTTCCCAGTCATCGGAGGTGATCATTTGGTCAGCTAACCATGCTAAGGTATCCGCCGCCTTTTCTAAGCGTTTTTCATAACGTTGTTGGTTAGCTTGGTTTTGAATTTCTTCATCGGTTACAATAATACCTCTTTCCTCAGCAACTTGATTGATAACTTTTTGAGACAAAATTTTCTGATAGACTTCCTTGAATTCCAGATTTTGTTTCAGGAAGCCAATAATTTCCTCATCATCAAGTGAGCCTTTGGAAAGTTGCGCCATGATCATTTGTACTTAACCCCAACTCTTTTACCTTAACATTAGCAGGTTGTTAGAAATTATGGTGAAATCCGTTGGTGTTAATGTCGTTTGTCCATTTGTAGAAACTGTACCTAACACAACTCCAAGAACTTCAGATTGACTATCACTACGAAGTTTAATTACGGTAGCATCAAGACTTCCATCCGCATTAGAATCAAAGGTTTCTAATATTAACAGTTGTCCGATTAAGTTTTCCGACAATCCAATCTTATCACCTTCAGCCGCATTAAAGTCGGTAATTGTATCTGCTAAATTGGGGTCGGTGTTGGGGAAATTGGGATTTGTGTTTAAGACAAATACATCCGCATTAATCATAGGAGTCGGTGGTGGTGGGTTGTGATTTTCTGGTTCTATAATTACGGTTGTCTCCGTCGTTGGTAATATATCCGTACCACTAATCGCCGTTGCCGTCGCTTCACTAGAAGTAGCACTTGGAATAAACACAGACTCACTACTGTTTTGAACTTCTCCAGTTGGGGAAATTGTTGTAGCTTGACTGGCTCCTCCCGCACCGATGTGATTGATAATAGTAGTGGAATTAGAACTGGAACTAATCCCGTGAAAATTGGCATCGGGGGAGTTAATTGTGGTAGTCGGAGATCCTGTATTTATAAGCTCATCTAGGATGACGAGAATATCACTGGAACTGTTGGTAATATTGCTCATTTGCCATTAAATAAAATAAGTTGATGTGGTAAAAATACTTAATCAGAGAACTTTCAGATTAAGTATTTTTACTATTTTTTTAGCTAAGTTAGTCAAATCGGATTGTAACTAAGTTATCAAGACCGTTGTTGCCAAAATGGCAGTTTTTTTTATAGATTAAATTATGATTATTCTTGTTAAGAAGGAAAAAAGCAGATTAATTTTGACTCTATATAATGTTGGACTAGGCTAGTTTATAGGTTCTCGTACCAGTCAAAATTAATCTGCCAAAATGGCAACATAGTTCAAAAAAGCCTAGCTATATTAGAAACATCAAAGGAACACAAAGTTGTTCAGCCAAACAGAAAAAGATTCTGCCAAAATGGCAACATATTCTTGTTAACCTTTGATAAATTGATTACAGAAAAACAAAGTTGTTACTGAAAAAAGATTCTGCCAAAATGGCAACATAGACACCATTAAGCAAGCTAAATTAGGTAACAGTAAAACCAAAAAACACTTACTTTAAAAAGGACAAAACAATGATTATTTCTGATCTGAACTACTTGGAAACTGCTGAAACTTCTGCTGTTGTTGGTGGTATTTATCTCGGATCGGGCAAATCTTTTGCCGCCACAACACTGTATGTTAAGGAAGTCGTAGATATCAAAAAAGATGTGGATGTTAAGGTTGACATCAAAGGCAATATCGCTACGGCTGAAGCTGAAGCATGGGGTTTCGATACTATGAGCCAAACCTTTACTTTTAGCACTCCTATATCTTCTCAAAGTACCTCTATCTCCGCTACCGCGTAATTAATCATTAGCAGTAGTGTTAGGGCTATTTTGTTCTCATCTAGCAAGCCAGGGAATTGATTCCCTGGCTCCTAGCAAAAGTCAATTAAAACCGACCGTAATTAGCAATTTATCGCGTTTTAAGAATCGGACGGTCGATGGATTTATGGCTAGTTATATAAGCAACGAAATAGCTCTATTAAAGAATAGCCAGAAGCTATATATCGAGTTTCTGGCTGTTTTTTAATGGCTCCGAGAAGTCATATAGATATTGAAAATTTTAGTTTTGCTAAAACAGTTAATACCAGTCAAGTTCAAGGTAAATTATCAGAATGGGGTTCAACTTATGACTCAGTATAAAGTTATGAAAAAACGCATAGTCTCACCTGATGGAAAAATAATTGCTGAGGCTAAAAGCATCATTGAAGTATCTGGCGATGGTGAAAGTGAAAATAGTCAAAGCGTTTTTGTAAAGGTTTCATCTGCTAATAACTCTAGCAGTTTCGCAAAATCGAGTTCTAGTAGTTCTTCATCATCTAGTTGCTCTAGTAGTTATTCAATTTACTGAATTTAGTTTGCTTAAAACCTATTACGAGGCTGTCATGAAAAATTGCTTAATCATCTCTGACTTAAGTTATTTACAACCCATTACCGAAAGCAGCATTGTAGTAGGTGGTGGCAAAGTTTACGCGGGTACCGATACGATAACAGCAACCGGATATGGATATGCTTTAGCTGGTGCTGGTGCTGTTGCCATCGGTGAGACTACTTATACTAATACTCAAACCAAGACAAATGTTAAAAAATTAGGTTTTCTTTCATCAAGTGATGCCAATGCCTCAGCCACAGCCTATGCAAAAACTGGAAAGCAAACTGCTTTATCTCGGAGTAATAATACTTCAATGTCACTTGTAGTTACCAACCATTAATTGTCTCACCCGACGATCAGATTATTCTTGAGGAAAAAATGATATGCAGATTGACGTAATTGATGATTTTGAAACCTTTAATAAAATCACAGAAAATTGGGATTTTGTATACGAATCCGATCCCCATGCCCAGTTCTTCCTCTCCTGGGTTTGGCTATCTGGATGGCTGAATATGGTGGCGGAACCTTGGTTTATATTAGCTGCCAAACCCGATTTCCATGATTCATCCTATGTTGCCTTTTTTCCTCTGAAACTTACACTAAACCAACGGGATGGCGGTGGCTTTGATAGTGAACTCTACATGGCAGGAAATAGCGTGGCAGATTACACAGGACTGATTTGCTTACCTGGTCATGAACAAGAGGTAATTCCTGCCTTTGCTGCTTACATCCAGCAGCAGTTAGTCTGGTCTAGTTTCGATGTCCAAAATATTCTGGAAACAGATCAACGAATGTTTCTGTTTTTGAGGTGTTTTTCTGGAGAGCAGTTTAAATTCCATCAACACCGCATTCAAAATAATGGAGAAGTTACCGATAATTATATTGCCCCTTATGTTTCATTAACAGATGACTGGGATCAATATCTCCAAAACAATATCGGTGCAAATACTAGGCAAAAAATCCGGCGCTTTTTGAAAAAAGTTGAAGATTCTGATGAGCTTCATATCACCCAAGTTGATGCCGACAATCTGGAGTCTCATCTCGAGATCCTAATCAGGTTATGGGAGTTAAAATGGAGAGAGAAAAAAGGGAACAAATGTGACTTAATTATCAATTACTTTCGCCAGATTTTACGTCATTGTTTTGAAAATAACTGTCTGTATTTTCCGGTTTTGTGGAAAGGGGACAAGCCTTTAGGAACGATCGCCAACTTTGTTGATGTTCGTCAAAAATCCATGCTATTTTTAATTGCAGGTCGTGATCAAACCTTTAAAAATCCCCCACCTGGAATTATCCTCCATGCAGAGGCGATCCGATACGCAATTCAAAATGGATTTAAAGTTTACGACTTTCTCAGGGGAAATGAGGAATATAAGTATTCTTTTGGCTCTAAAGATCGCCGAATTGAACATATCGTAGCCCAATACAAGGATAGTCAGCAGAGACAACTGGATATCAAAACTCTTCCTTTAGCGTTTCAGTTTACTATTCAGAATCATCGAGCCAACCGACTTGCCGAAGCTGAACAGGGATACCATCAGATTTTGGAAACTCAGTCAAATCATCCAGAAGCCCTTTATGGATTGGCGGTGTTGATGAGGCAAAAAGGCGAGTACCAAACTGCCGAAAATTTGCTCAAAGATTTGCTTCAGATTCAGCCTAATTCTATCAAAGGTTTATTTGGTTTGGGGAATTTATATCAAACTCAAGATCGGTTATCTGAGGCAATAGAAACCTATCATCAAGTCTTAGCTCTCCAGCCTGATGCGATCGCCGCATACAATAACCTTGGCTATGCTCTACAGCAGCAAGGCAAATCGGAAGATGCGATTGCTTGTTATCAAAAAGCACTAGAACTACAGCCTGACTGCGTTGAAGCTGAGGTTAACTTAGCTAATATATTTCATGTTCAAGGAAAACTTTCGCCAGAAAAACAAGTCCATTACGCAGCAATGAACAACGATTTAGGCTCCAAATGTATACAAGTTGGCGATTTAAAAACCGCGATTGCTTATTATCAGCAGTCTATTTTAATGAATCCCAACTTGGCGGAGGCTCAGGATAATTTAGAACTGGCACTAAAACGATAATTCAAGAAAATTTATTCAATATTTTAGCAAATTTTATTCAGATTAAAAAGATTGAACTCTGAATAAAAATACAGCCAGATATTGACTATTAAGATCTAATTTGATAGAATAAATATGTAGTTATTCTAAGCAAAATTTATGATATTTTCAGATTTATCGTACTTTGAAAATATTTCAGAAAACGAGTTGATTTTAGGTGGTGCTTTATTGTCATTAACTGCCTTGGCGTCGGTCGGGACTGGAAGCACATTGGCGACCACAGATGTTCAGGTTAGAAATAAAGGTAAAGTGACAAAAGCAACAGGTACAGGAACAGCTATTGCTCTAGGCACAGATCCTCTAGCTGATGTTTCTGCTTACTACGCAGGCTTTGATAAAGTCAAGGTAAAACTTAGTTCTGGAGACGGAGAAAACTATGCTTTTGAGACTCTGAAAATAAAAGCAATGGACTTGCCACACTGATTAATCTCTTAGCCTAATCTTATAACTCCCTTTCCTATTAAGAAAAAGGGAGTATTTAATGGTTTAAATTTTTCTAATAAGGATTTTATATTACCTTAACACTAATTTCAGGATTTAATATAACTACAAACAGCAAAAAAAAACCTGCTATAACACAGGTATGGCAGGCAAGAAGGAAGAACTTAACAGAAATAGAGAAAAAGATGTGAAAAGGGTATTTTTTAAATTTGATTCGGATAAACGGAAAATTTTAAATTGCTTTTGAAATGTGATCAGGTTTAGTGCAGTTTCCAAGGACTGGGAAAGTTTTCGACAACCTCTAAATGGCGAAATCCTCCCGAAACCCCCCGACTCAATTCAGGAATAGGTTCTAAATAAGTTAAGTCCCGAACTTTGCCAGCCCCCGAAGGTGTAGTCTGGGTGTTAAGACTTGACTTAATAGAGTTAGTATTACTATCAGACTGAGGATTAGAATTATGATCCTTAGTCAGTCGGTTATAGGTGCGATAGGGAATATAATGCAGTGGGTTATAACCAGCAAAACGCAAAATTAAAACACAAGCCCAAGAATATTTTCCCGATAAAATTGCATCTAGGATTTGTTCAAATTGTTCTTCACTCATCGCCTTAGAGACTTTCGAGTTATTGTAGGAATATTGAGCAGACATTTCTTGTACTCCTAATTGGTAAATAGTGTTTTACAAATCGATGCCATTTTTCTGCAATTGCAAAATAGGATTAAGTAGAATATCCATAATCCGACTACGACGAATAATAATATCCGCACTAGCCGTTTGTCCAGATTTTAACTGAATTTTCTGATCCCGTTGCAAAACGTAGTCTTTCTTTAACAAAATTTCTAATTTGTAAACTGGCCCAACTCCTTGATCGACCTTTGTATCAGGTGAAA
The DNA here is from genome assembly GCA_036703685.1 of Candidatus Obscuribacterales bacterium. Lineage (GTDB taxonomy): Bacteria > Cyanobacteriota > Cyanobacteriia > Cyanobacteriales > Microcoleaceae > Planktothrix. The sequence goes on along the minus strand of DATNRE010000524.1, from coordinate 775 downwards.
TTGAGCGAACTGTTCCTTCAAATACCCCATAATTTTGATAGGGATAAGCGTCGAATTTGACCTTAACTGACATTCCGGTTTTCACAAATCCAGCTTTGTCATTCGGGAGACTAGCCGTTAAAATTAGGGGTGCATTTTTGGGTGTAATTTCAGCAATGGTTTGTCCGGGTTGAATCACTTCTCCCACATTAAACACATTCAAGGCAGAAATAACTCCATCAATAGGAGAATAGAGATATCTGTCTTGAAGTTTGGCTTCAGCCATTGTAATTAAATTTTGTGTTTCTTTAATTTTGGCTTGTAATTGAGTCACTTCTAACTCAGTTTGTTGAATTTTTTGCTGAGTTCCGACTTGAATTGTTTTAGCTTCCGCTTGTTTCTGGTCTAATTCCGCCTTTAATCGTTCAATTTCAACTTGAGATTGTTTTAATTCTCCTTGAGATTGGGTGATTAATCGTTGGCGATCGCGGAAACTTTGTTCCGCTTGAAAAATCAGTTCTTGGGTACTATTTTTTTCTGATAATTGAGCTTGAACAATGCCTCTTTGTTGATCCCGCAAATTTTGTTCAGCTTGAAACAATATATCTTTAGAAATAGCCCCACTTTCTAACAGAGGTTGAAGCCGTTCTAGTCTTTCTTTCGCTGCTAATTCTCCCTCCTGTAATTTAGAAATTAGGGTTTGAGTTTCTGCCTTTAAGGGTTGTAAAGATTCAACCCGTTTTTGAGTGGCTGAGGCTTCAACATTGAGTTGACTTAGTAATCGCTGATTCGAGGC
>DATNRE010000523.1:0-6485 GCA_036703685.1 Candidatus Obscuribacterales bacterium | reverse complement strand
GAAGTTTGCGAACTGCTTTAACATCGCCTCGTTCACTCGCTTGAAATATGCGCTTTTGCAACTTGAAAGACCTTATCTGGCGCAAGCTGGAAAAGGTAACTTTCAAGTTGCAAAAGCGCATATTTCAAGCGAGTGAACGAGGCGATGTTAAAGCAGTTCGCAAACTTCAAAAGACCCTGATTAATTCTTGGAGTGCTAAATGTATTGCGGTTCGCAGGGTAACACAAGACAACCAAGGCAAAAATACGGCGGGAGTGGATGGAGTTAAATCTCTGACCCCAAAACAACGTATGAGCCTTGTAGGACGATTAAAGTTAACCAATAAGGTAAAACCAACTCGCAGAGTTAATATTCCCAAACCTGGTACAACAGAAACCCGTCCATTCGGAATACCCACAATCAACGACCGCGCATTGCAAGCGTTAGTTAAACTAGCGTTAGAACCACAATGGGAGGCTAAATTTGAGCCAAACAGTTATGGTTTCAGACCAGGACGTTCCTGCCACGATGCAATAGGAGCAATATTTAACGGTATTAGATACAAGTCCAAATATGTACTTGATGCTGATATTTCCAAATGCTTTGACCGCATAAACCACAAAGCGTTAATCTCCAAGATAAACACATACCCTACCTTAAGCCGTCAAATTCAAGTGTGGCTAAGAGCAGGGTACATGGACGGAAAAGAACTTTTTCCTACTAATGATGGTACACCACAAGGAGGGGTTATTTCACCCTTACTTGCGAATATTGCCCTACATGGTATGGAAGAAAGAGTCAAGCAATACGCCGAAACTCTAAAAGGGAAACAAAACCAACAGCATAAACGTGAATCCCTAAGTTTAATCCGTTACGCCGATGATTTCGTAATAATCCATGAGGATTTAAACGTAGTCAAAAAGTGTCAAGAGATAATCGCTGATTGGTTAAGTGACATGGGATTGGAATTAAAACCAAGTAAAACAAAATTAACCCACACTCTCAATAAAATTGATGGGAATGTTGGATTTGAGTTCTTAGGATTCCATGTACAACAACACAAAGTAGGTAACTACAGATGTGCCAAAAACCCAAAAGGAACTCCACTAGGTTTTAATACATTAATCACACCCTCAAAAGCCAAAATCAAAACTCATCTTATCAAAATAGCTGAAGTAATAGATACCCATAAGACAGCCCCACAAGCTGCCCTAATTAGCAAGCTGAATCCAATTATTAGGGGCTGGTCAAACTATTATTCAACAGTGGTTAGTAAAGCAACTTTTTCAAAAGTAGATACACTAACCTACGATAAGTTAAGAGCATGGGCAAGAACGAGGGGAAAAGGGAGCATCAATAAAGACAAATACTGGAGAACAGTAGGCGATAAAGATTGGTGTTTCAGTACAGAAGATGGATTAGAATTACTCACCCATAACAGTACGCCAATCGTAAGGCATATAAAAGTTAAAGGTGAAGCTAGTCCGTTTAATGGAGACTGGATTTACTGGAGTAAACGAAGGGGCGAATATCCTGAAACTCCTAGCAGAGTTTCCAAATTAATCAAAAAACAAAAGGGTATTTGTCCTCACTGTGGTCTGTATTTTACAAGTACAGATATTGTGGAAGTTGACCATATTAAACCAACATCATTAGGTGGAAAAAACACCCATGATAATCTTCAACTTCTACACAAACATTGTCACGACACAAAGACGGCTCATGATGGTTCCTCAACTAAAAGTAAGCAATTACCAATAGTTGAGAATTATGAGAATAATCCGTTTTGAATCGTATCCATAACAAGGATGGAATTATCAAGGAGCCGTGTGAGGTGAAAGCTTCATGCACGGTTCTGAAGGAGAGGTAGGAGTGGTAACGCTCCTATCGACTCTAACAAAGCCAAAGCTAACCCCGAAGCATTTTGGGCAGAACTAGCAGAAACAGAACTCCATTGGTTTCAAAAATGGGATCAGGTTTTAGACTGGCAACCCCCTTTTGCCAAATGGTTTGTCAATGGCAAAATTAATATTTCCTATAATTGTTTAGATCGGCATTTAACCACTTGGCGAAAAAATAAAGCCGCCTTAATTTGGGAAGGAGAACCGGGCGATACCCGCACCCTAACTTACCTACAACTGCATCGAGAAGTTTGTCAAATGGCAAACGTTCTTAAACAGTTGGGAGTAAAAAAGGGCGATCGCATTGGCATCTATATGCCCATGATACCCGAAGCCGCCATTGCCATGTTAGCTTGTGCCCGGATTGGCGCGCCCCATACCGTTGTTTTTGGCGGGTTTAGTGGAGAAGCCTTAAAAGATCGGTTAGTGGATGCGGAAGCTAAATTAGTAATTACCGCCGATGGGGGATGGCGCAAAGATGCCATTGTCCCCTTAAAAGAACAGGTGGATAAGGCCATTGAAGCGGGGGCGACCTGCGTTGATAACGTTTTAGTGGTACAGAGAACTAACCAAAAAATTAACATGGAACCGGGACGGGATCATTGGTGGCATGATCTCCGGCAGGGGGTTTCCGCCGACTGTCCCGCCGAGCCGATGGATAGTGAGGATATGTTATTTATCCTCTACACCAGTGGCACAACGGGCAAACCCAAGGGCGTTGTTCACACCACGGGGGGATATAACCTCTACACCCACATTACCAATAAATGGGCTTTTGACTTACAGGATACCGATGTTTATTGGTGTACAGCCGATGTCGGTTGGATTACTGGACACAGTTATATTGTCTATGGCCCCTTATCTAATGGGGCGACAACCTTAATGTATGAAGGGGCTCCCCGTACCTCTAACCCCGGTTGTTTCTGGGATGTGATCGAAAAATACGGGGTAACGATCTTCTATACAGCCCCCACCGCAATTCGGGCGTTCATGAAAATGGGAGAACATCATCCCAAGTCCCGTAATTTATCCTCTCTACGGCTCTTAGGAACCGTGGGAGAACCCATTAACCCAGAAGCTTGGATGTGGTATCAACGGGTGATTGGCAACGGTCAATGCCCCATTGTCGATACTTGGTGGCAAACGGAAACGGGCGGGTTCATGATTAGCCCCTTACCCGGGGCGACTCCCACCAAACCCGGTTCGGCCACCTTACCCTTCCCGGGGATTTTAGCGGATGTGGTGGATACCGAAGGAAATCCCGTAACCGATGATAGTGGCGGTTATTTGGTGGTGCGCTATCCCTGGCCGGGAATGATGCGGACGGTGTATGGTGATCCCGATCGCTTCCGGCGCACCTATTGGGAATATTTGAAACCCAAAGACGGTATACCCCTCTATTTTGCCGGGGATGGAGCCCATCAAGACCGGGAGGGCTATTTCTGGGTCATGGGTCGGGTGGATGACGTGATCAATGTGTCAGGTCACCGTTTAGGGACGATGGAAATTGAGTCGGCTTTGGTGTCCCATCCGGCGGTGGCTGAGGCGGCGGTGGTCGGGAAACCCGATGAGATCAAGGGGGAGGAGATTGTGGCTTTTGTCACCTTAGAGGAAGGTCAGGAAGCCTCGGAGGAGTTGGCCAAGGAACTGAAAAAGCACGTAGTCGGTGAAATTGGGGCTTTAGCTCGTCCTGGGGAAATTCGGTTTACGGATGATTTACCCAAAACCCGCTCTGGGAAGATTATGCGGCGGTTATTGCGATCGCTCGCATCCGGTCAGGAAATTACCGGGGATACTTCTACGTTACAGGATCGCAGTGTATTAGAAAAATTGCGGGGTGGGGCGTAAATCAGTTATCAGTGATCAGTTATCAGTGATCAGTTATTAGTTATTAGTGATCAGTTATTAGTTGTCAATTATCAGTTATTAGTTATTACTGATATGAAATAGTCAGAAGTATTATCCCTATTCCCTATTCCCTGTTCCCTATCCCCACTTATGAATCATCAAAAAAGAGTCTTGATTTTAGGTGGAACAGCCGAAGCTACGACTATCGCTACTGAGATCCATCAAATTCCGGGTGTGGAGGCGATCGCTTCTTTGGCGGGTCGAACTCAGCAACCCGTAACTCAAACTAACCCGGTTTCTTTTCGGATCGGAGGGTTTGGGGGAGTGGCTGGTTTAGCCGATTATCTACGCCAAGAACACATTGATTTGGTAATTGATGCCACCCATCCCTTTGCCGCCCAAATTTCCTTTAATGCTGCTCAAGCCGCCTCTGAGTGTAATATTCCCCGATTAATGCTAATTCGTCCCGCTTGGAAACCAGTATTAGGAGATCATTGGATTGAAGTAAACACAAATCAAGCGGCGGCGAAGACTTTACCCGGGTTAGCTGAACGCATATTTCTTACCATTGGTCGGCAAGAACTCCCCACCTATGCCGATGTAAAAAATATCTGGTTTTTAATGCGAATGATTGACCCTCCTGAACCCAATTTACCCATCCCCCCCGGACAGTTAATTTTGCAACGGGGGCCGTTTTCTTTAGAGTCAGAGCGATCGCTTTTACAAAAACATCAAATCGGGGCAATTGTTAGTAAAAATAGTGGGGGTGATGCGACCTATGCCAAAATTATTGCCGCCCGGGAGTTAGGATTACCTATTGTCATGATACAACGTCCCCCGGTTCCTGAAGGAGAGACCGTTATGGATGTAGAAAGTGTTCTTTCCTGGGTGAAAAACCAATAATCAAACTCAATTAAATTATATCTGTCAGTAACGTTCATGAATGGATTTACATTCCCAAACTTTAGCGATCGCATCAACCTGTTGAAGATCCCTTTTTCTGCCCATGAATACATAGAAACCAGAATTATTCCCAATTTAGGATATATACAATTTAAGATAATTATAACATTTTCTTTAGTTTATTAAAACAACAAATTAGAAAGATATCAATAAGGTTTTAAAACAACCCATTGAGTAACCGGAGCCATGGCTTTCCAGCCTAAAAATTTACCTACAGGTTCAGCCCTTTGAATCCCAATGCGGATCAGTTCTCCCCCTAATTGACTGTACCATTGAAATATCATTAATTCACTTTCTACAGTAACAGCATTGGCAACCAAACGACCGCCCGAGGGTAAGGCTTGCCAACAGGTTTCTAAAAGTTCGGGGACTGTAATTCCGCCCCCAATAAAAATAGCATTAGGTTGGGGTAAATCTTGCAGAACATTCGGCGCTTTTCCCGCCACAATTTTTAGGTTAGGAGTTCCCAAAACCGTCGCATTATCAGCAATATATTGTAATCGGGTGGGGTGCTGTTCGATCGCAATACCTTGGCAACGGCGATCGCTACGCATCCACTCAATGCCAATGGAGCCACAACCCGCCCCCACATCCCACAGCAGTTGTCCGGGTCGGGGCGCCAGGGCCGCCAGGGTAATCGCCCTTACTTCCCTTTTGGTTAATTGTCCATCATGACGATAGGCAAGATCGGGCAGTCCGGGGAGGCGAGGGGGAAAAGAGAGGGTTTTGGAGGACATACAGGTAATGGCGATCGCATTCAAATCCGCGATATCCGTGGCATTCCAAGCCCGGGCAGTCCCTTCAATGCGACGTTCTTGGGTTCCTCCTAGATGTTCTAATACTACCATCGGACTCTCCCCAAAACCCTGTTGGGTTAGGAGTTGGGCGACAATTGCCGGGGTTTGTCGATCAGCACTGAGCACTAATAGTTTAGCCCCCGGATACAGCACCGCATTTAACAGAGCCACAGGGCGACCGCATAAACTCAAGGTTTCTACCTCTGTTAGTGACCAACCCAAACGACTACAGGCGAGGCTAAAGGTAGACGGAGCGGGAATAATCGTCATTTCGTTGATCGGAATGTGGCGAGTCAGGGTAACACCAATGCCATAACACATCGGATCACCACTGGCTAAAACACAGACAGCCTGACCGCGACGGCGGATAATCTCATTAATTGAATTTTCAATCGGAGAAAACCAGATGACTTTTTCTCGTTTATCGTCTTGCGGGAGCATAGCAAGATGACGTTCACCGCCAACAATGACAGAAGCCAGGGACAGGAGACTCCGCCCTACGGAGGTTAAGTCCTCTAGTCCATTGTCCCCAATTCCCACAACCGATAGCCATGGATGCTGCTGATCTTGATCGCTCATAATTAAAAAAATTATTGTCAACTATAGTCTATGGTATAATTTCCTAGCTTGTTGTTGGGAAAGTCCGGTGAGATTCCGTTACTGTGCCGCAACTGTAATCAAGGAAAAAATAATTGGAGTTTACCTTTTTAGCTTTTCCCTTGCGAGTCAGAATGCCAATCTCAAGCGGTTTAAGATTGGATAGAAACACGGTTTTAAACGAATAGAAAAAAAACCAGTTTCTAACTCATTCTCTGCGTTGCATGGAGAAAAAACAACTGTGAATTGGTTAGTTAAATCAAATGTTTGTCCGGGGTTATTTTATGGGACTCCCGCCCAAGATGGGTTTTTAATTCGCATCCGCACCCCCGGAGGATGGCTGAATAGTCAACAAGGGAGATTAATCGCCCAATTACTCAAAGAGTGGGGAAGTGAAACC
>DATNRE010000522.1:0-6570 GCA_036703685.1 Candidatus Obscuribacterales bacterium | reverse complement strand
TGTTGGTGGATGTCACCCAGTTACAAAACCGTTCCCAGATAGAGGCGCTTTCGCGCTGTTGAATCGTGGTTGTCATGTTGGTTATGATTGCTATGTATTTGTCGAGGTACGTTTGGTATCTATGTCTACTACATTAACGGCTTTGTTACGGTTTGTAAAGTCTTTTTACATCAGGGTTTTGGATAATTAAGATAAGTTCTACTTATGTAATTAGGGCTTGTACTCCCCTATCCTCTCTCCCAGATTTACGGCTGTTTTGCTCCATTGAGATCCACTATCTATAGACATGGAGGAGGATTGAGTCTAAGAATCGGATACTATCGGCAGTTCGATGATAAATTCCGTTCCGACTCCTAATGATGACTGACATTTAATTTTCCCTTGATGTCGGTCTTCAATAATTTGACGACTCACTGATAAACCAATTCCGCTTCCTTGTAATACGGGTTTTGTAATTAATAAATCCTCAAAAATTGTATTTTGAACATCTTCCGATAGACCCAAACTGTTGTCTTGAAGGGATAGAATTACAGAGTCTTGATTTAAGTCAGTTTTAATCGTGATTGTCGGTTTAAATTCCGGATCGGAAGGGTGTGATTCTGCTTTTTTATCTAAGCAATTAATTGAATTATTAATTAAATAAGATATAGCTTGATTAAAATGCCCTGGATAACAATTAATTTCAGGAATATGCCCATAAATTTTAACAATTTCAATCGGAGACCTAATTTTAGTTCCTTTGAAACGACTTTTTAACATTAATAACACACTATCAATGCCATCATGAATATTAAATAAAACTTGGCGATCTCCTTCAAACCTTCCAAAAGTCCGTAAAGAATTACTAATTTGATGTAACCGTTCTGCCCCATTTTCCATCGCAGCTAACAATTTTGGCACATCTTCAATTAAATATTCTAAATCCATAGAATCAATTTCATCGCTAATTTCATCCCCCGGATTAGGATAATGTTCTTGATATAATTCAATTAAATTCAATAAATCTTTAACGTAATCTTTAATATAAGTAATATTTCCAGCAATACACCCCAAGGGATTATTAATTTCATGAACAACACTAGAAACTAAATGACTCAAGGTTGCTGTTTTTTCCTGTTGTACTAACTGCAAAATCTCCGTCGCATTCAATTGATTTTCAGACGGGTTGGTTGGATTCATACTTAATTTCTCCTTATAATCAGTTATCAGTCAAGAAAAGAATTAACTGATAACTGATAACTGATAACTGATAACTGATTACGGGGCTAAGGCATTGCCACGTAACAAACTCGCCAGGGTTTTGGCGGTAATTTTCATCTGAATTAAAGGATTTGCCGGAACCACGGTTTTGTACAAATAGCTATCAAAAGTTAACTTCTGCACATCCCGATCCGAACACATCTCCACAAACGCTTCCCGGGTCGCATCCGTCCGATAGAAGACCCGTTGCAGAATATCTAACACCAGATAAGTAATGCCATATTTCTTATCCCAGAGTTTGATATAGTCCTTCAGATCCGCTTCTGTCGGGATGCGTTGACCGCTATTACTGCGTTCGACAATAGTTTCGGCGCACATCCGGCCAGACTTGGCGGCGAAGTAGATGCCTTCTCCCGAAGACTTGGTAACGGTTCCGGCGGCATCTCCCACCAAAGCCACTCGTCCCACGACCCGACGGGGACGGGGATGTTCGGGGATGGGGTGAGCTTCCACCTTAATAATTTTACCGCCTTCGATCCGGTGGGCTGCCCGGGCACGAATTCCCGCTTGCAGTTGTTTGATCATGGCTTGGTTGGGTTTCATTGTCCCCGTCCCCACGGCCACGTGGTCGTATTTGGGGAATACCCAAGCGTAGAAATCTGGGGAAACATCGTTACCCACATACATTTCCGCCCGATCTTCGTAATAGGCCATTTTATCTTCGGGAATGCGGATGCGTTCTTGGAAAGCGATCGCATAATTATAATCCCCAGCATCAATGGCTTTGGCAATGCGGGAGTTCGCCCCATCCGCCCCAATAACCACATCCACTTCTAGGGTTTTGGGTGTGCCAACGCCACCCTCTCCCGTGCCGTGATCGTGATAATGGAGCACATAGGGTGCGGAACTGGTTTGAGGAATTTTTAATTGATGAACAGTACCGTTTATTAAAATTGCTCCTAGGGAGACAGCGCGATCGCGCATAAACCCATCGAGAATTTCCCGACGGCACATCCCAATATATTCGTCTTCTTTTTCAATGAAAATATCGACCTCACGGTTCGAGGGAGAGATCATTTTCATTTTTCTCACCCGCCGATCAATGACGTGATCCGGTAAGTCAAACTCACTCACCATACAAAGCGGGATCGCCCCACCACAGGGTTTGGCGTTATCCAGCTTGCGTTCAAACAGGTAGGTTTCAATGCCTGCTTTAACTAGCGTCTCGGCTGCGGAAGAACCCGCAGGGCCAGAACCAACAACAGCAACCCGTAGTGTCAACGGTCTTCTCCCAATCTATCTTGTCTTTTTATTCATGAGTGATGGTATCACAGTCTTTCACCCGGAAACCATTTTTTCTCCCTCAGTTGTGACGCTTTGCAATACAGCTTAATATTTTGTAATCTATTGCCGATTTGGGGATGGGGGTCTGAGGAGCTCGCAGCCTTGATTAATCAACAACCCCAGCGCGAAAAACCCGGCCAATCACATTTTCAATCGGAGGATCACTCACAGTCAAATCCAAGATGTTGAATTCCGCTAATATTTTAGCCACCGTTGTCGTTAAGGTATCCCGCTTGACTAATAAGCGTACCACTTGACCCTCCATAGATTCAATTTCTGCATAGGTTAATAATTTCTGACGACAACTTTCTAAGACTTCAGCAGTATAATGTTCTAATTCAATTGTAACTTCTCTATAGGGAGAAAATTGTTCTAATAACCCCTCTAAACTGCCATCATAAATCAATTGTCCTTGATGAATTAAAATCACCCGTTTACACAATGCTGTAATATCAGCCATATAGTGACTGGTTAACAAAATTGTAGCTTGATAACGGCGATTATATTCGGCTAAAAACTCCCTGACACTAACTTGGGCATTCACATCTAACCCCAAGGTAGGTTCATCTAAAAATAAAACTTGAGGACGATGTAATAAAGCTGCCATTAATTCCGCTTTCATTCGTTCCCCTAAAGACAATTTTCGCACCGGTTGTTTTAGCTTGCCTTCTAGGGATAACATCTCGGTTAATTCCCCGACCCGTTGGCGATATTCTTGATCGGAAATTCCATAAACAGCGGCATTAATTTTCAAAGAATCTAAGGCGGGTAAATCCCAGATTAACTGTTGTTTTTGCCCCATAACCAGGGTAATTTTTTGTAAAAACTTGGGCTGACGTTTAAAGGGAGTATGATGGGCAACTTCCACAAATCCGCTCGAGGGATAAATTAACCCCGTTAACATTTTTAAAGTTGTGGTTTTTCCGGCTCCATTAGCCCCTAAAAATCCCACCACTTCCCCCGATTCAATTTTAAAGGAAACTTCTTTAACGGCTTGTATATTCTGATAGGTGCGTTGGAAAAAATGGCTAATTGTTCCTTTAAATCCAGGTTCTTTGATGGCGACGGGATAAACTTTACTTAGCTGTTCAGCAATAATAATAGACATAATAGGGAATAGGGAATAGGGAATAGGGAATAGGGAATAGGGAATAGGGAATAGGGAAATAGGGAAATAGGGAATAGAAATTAGTTTTCCAGTTTCTTGATAAGAGCGATAATCATTCGGGATTCTTCTTTTAAAAGAGTAATTATGTCTTTGAGATCATCAGAATTACATAGTCCAACTTTGACGGATAAAATTAAATGGGTTTCTAACTCATTTACTGATCCTTGAGCTATAGTCAAAAATCTAACATATTCTCTTGTATATCTTCTTCCATAACCCTCTGCAATATTTGCAGGAATAGAAACCGCACATCTTCGGATCTGTTGAGTCATGCCATACATTTCATCTTTGGGATAGTTCTTAGTTAGGTAATAACATTTTTCGGCAATGTCTATCCCTTTTTGCCAAATTATTAAGTCTTTGTAGTCTTTTACATCTGACATTGACTACTAACTCCAAACTATCTTTTATCATATCATTTCTATCCCCTGTTCCCTGTTCCCTGTTCCCTGTTCCCTACTATAAATTCTAGGATGCGTCAAAATTTAATTTAACGCACCCTAGAAAGAATGATCAGTATCAATCAATTAATTAAATACATTTTCTGAACCCGAGGATGCGGTATCACTTCCCCCTTTGACTCTAGCTTTAGCTTTAGTTGCACTGCGTTTGAGAGCTTGTAAGCGAGCTTCATAACGGGATTTTTGGCGTTTTTTAGGGGTTTGATCCACTAGGGTTTTTAAGGCACTTCCTAGGCTTTTGTAGGCGTTGGGTAAGGTATAACCGAAACGGGTGGCTAGAGAAATTGCTTTCTCATCGGCGTCTAAGGATTCCTGTAATGTGCGTTCTCCGTTATTTTTTTGATAGAGACGAAAACCGGAAACCCCACATAATGCTAGGGCTAATAAGAGTAGTAGTCCGTCTTGTACCCAAAGTTCTCCGACGGCTCCCCCTAAACCAATGGCGAGGGCGGCCATTTCCCAGCCATCTCTAGGAATCGTATCATTTTGAATGCGGGCGACTTCATGCCAGAATAGCAAATTGCGCTGATCCATTGCCAACTGTTCCCAACGAACCAAGTCAATTTGAATTTCAACTTGATCCTTGCCAATTTCTTCGCAACGGACGAGGGGTGGGTTAACTTCAACGGTTTTTTCCACCATTACCCAACTCTGCAACTCAGGAGGAAGTAAGCCTTTTAATCGCCGGAGTTCGCTCATTTCGGCTCTGGCAGTGGAGGTTGCATAGGATGTCATAGTTCCGGCTCAACTAAGTTTTTAACCAAAAACAGGGTTTTTTTATATTTTAATGTATTCTAATCCGTTTGCAACAACCGCAAACTCGAAACCAGCAAACTTGACAGCCCTGCAAATTAAATGTCTAGGAATTTTCGCAGGTTTTCTAAGTAGGTTTCGGGATCTTCTAACATGGGAAAGTGAGCCGTATCTTTGAGAATTGCTAACTTAACGTTAGGGTTTAAACGGGCGGCCTGTCGTCCCATTTCTGCGGGAATAATTTGGTCGTATTCTCCAGCCACTAATAGGGTGGGAACGGTTAATTTTTGAAATTCGGCGGGGAGCCATTCCGTGGCTTCTTTAGAAACAGAGGTTAATACGGTTCCATAGGCCGCATCAAAATCCGCTAGGAGAAAATCTTCTAAAAACGCTTGACTCAAGGGGCGAGGAATTGGACGGTGGAGAAACCGAGCCATAAACATTTTATCCATCCCGGGAATTAAGGTTAACCATTTAGGCCGAAACATCACAACATAACGACTAAATTTGTGAAAGGTATTAAAGGTTTTTTCGTCATATTCAAAGATCCCACTACAGGTTAAAATAGCTCGTTCCACTCGCTGGGGATAGCGATTTAAAAATAACATGGCAATGGAGCCACCCATGGAGTGAGCATTTATATAAACTTTGTCTAAATTTAACTGGTCTAATAAAGTGACTAAATCTTCGGCATATTCAATTAATTCATACCTTTCTGATGCGGGTTTATCCGTGACTTCTAGGGGGGAATTAGACCATCCAAACCCCCGTAAATCATAAATTAAACAATCAAATTCCGGGGATAATGCCTGGGCGGTGCTTTCCCAATAGCGTCCCGAACCGCCCCAACCATGAATAAAAACCATGACCGGTTTTGAGCCGGGTGTGGAGTTGGCCGTTGTCACCCACTCACAATAATGATCGACTCCATTAACAGAAATTACGGTTTTATTTAGGTTTGTGGCTACAGTCATCTTTCTAAATGTTGAATTTTATTTCTATTTTAAACTATTAAATACATTTTGAATAAATGTTGTGGCGGTAGTCGGAGTTGCGGTTTTTAATCCCGTTGATGTTTCGTGTATCCACCATCCTTTTGTGGTTTGGGGCGATCGCCATAATTCTAAATGTTCAACGGCAGGATCGGCATAAAAACTTTCTGTTCCTCCTCCTAATAAGGCCGAACTCCAGTGAGTAAAATAATCATGACTGATGCGATAAATCGGGAAATTTCCCCCTAAAGGAACGCCCCAACCATCAATGGCAATCAATCCTTGAATTTTCCCCCCAAATTGTTGCCAAGCTAAAGCCGCCCCCATTGCCCCCACAACTCCGGCACTAAAAGCTACAATTATTATAGCAGATTTGGGCTTATTTTGATATATAAAATTAAAAATATCAAAACTTGAATAGGCAGGATAATCTCGAGTTGGAAAAATCAATAATTCTCCCAATTGTTGTTGATTTTCCCAATTTTTCAAAACTCCATTTAAAAAACATTCCGTTAATTCCGGTGCATGAATTCCAGGACAAACTAATAGCATTGTTTGATAGTTGTTAAGTGACTACTCCCCCTACCTCCTCTACCTCCCCTACCTCCCCTACTCCCCCTGCTCCCCCTGCTCCCCCTGCTCCCCCTGCCCC
>DATNRE010000521.1:0-3943 GCA_036703685.1 Candidatus Obscuribacterales bacterium | reverse complement strand
TTTCCTAAATAGATTAAGAGGGAACAGGGAATAGGGAATAGGGAGCAGGGGAGGCAGGGGGAGCAGGGGGAGCAGGGGGAGCAGGGGGAGCAGGGGAGGTAAACTCTTTCCATTACCTATTACCTATTACCCATTACCCATTACCCATTCTTATAACTGATTACTGATAACTGATAACTGATTACTGATCACTGAATATGACTCTTTCTCTGGCTGAACAAGTTGCCCAGATGGTTGTGGTTCGTGCCTCTGGTTTTTTGTTTGATCATCAAATTCGTTACTCCCTTTGGGAACCGCCTGCACAGCGATTAGAACATTGGTTACATGACTTGGGTGTGGGTGGGGTGATTTTGGTGGATGGCAGTGCGGCGGAGTTGGCGATTAGAACTCAGTTATTGCAATCTTGGGCTAAATTCCCCCTATTGGTAGCAGCGGATGTGGAGGAAGGGGTCGGTCAGCGTTTTGCCGGGGCGACTTGGTTTCCGCCCTTAATGGCCATTGGCGCATTGGCGGATCAATCCCGGTCACAAGCAGAATTTTATGCGGAAAAAATGGGGGCCATTACGGCTCAAGAAGCCTTGACCGTGGGCTTAAACTGGATTTTAGCCCCGGTGGTTGATGTGAATAATAATCCTAAAAATCCGGTGATTAATGTTCGGTCTTTTGGGGAAACTCCAGAACGGGTGAGTCACTTGGCCACGGCTTTTATCCGGGGATGTCAGGGTTATCCGGTATTAACGACGGCGAAACATTTCCCGGGTCACGGGGATACGGCGATTGATTCCCATTTGGAATTACCTATAATTCCCCATAATGATCAGCGTTTAGCTGAAGTAGAATTACCTCCGTTTGTGGCGAGTATTGCTGCGGGGGTGGATTCGGTGATGATGGCCCATTTGTTGATCCCGGCTTGGGATAGTCAAAATCCCGCGACTTTATCCCCGGTGATTGTTCAGCAACAGTTGAGGCAACGGTTAGGTTTTCAAGGGTTAGTGGTGACGGATGCTTTGGTGATGGGGGCGATCGCCAAACTTTATACACCCGAAGAAGCTGCCATTTTAGCGGTGGAAGCCGGAGCGGATGTTTTATTAATGCCTCTTGATCCCCAAGTCACGATTGATGCGGTCTGTACGGCGGTGACAGAGGGTCGGATTTCCCGGGAACGAATTGCAGCCTCTGTAGAGCGCATTGGGCGGGCGAAGGCGAAGGTATTCCCCGAATGGCAACCGGATCAACCCTATTCTCCTCCTAGTCATGATCCCCAGAAATTATTTTATTCTCTATCTCAACCTGCTTCTGGATCTTGGGTGACAACGATTCTGCAAGATTCTATGAAACAGGGGGGTACTTTGCCTTTAGAGGTTCCAAACCCCGATCAAATCTGCCGTAATTTAGTGATTGTGGATGATTTGCTCAATTGTTCTATTTTAGGAAATCATACCCCCGCGATCGCCCGTCCAACGCAGTTAGGCTATCGTTTACAAATGATTGATTGTCATGATCAAGAATTTTCTGATCTTGAGCCGTCTTCTGAACCCACATTACTGCAAATTTTTATTCGAGCTAATGCCTTCCGCGATAGTTCGGGATTAACCCAAATTGCTCAAAATTGGTTAAGTATTCTATTAAAGCAGGATAGTTTACAAGCTTTGGTGATTTACGGGAGTCCCTACACCCTAGAACAGTTTTTACCCCAAATTCCTCCCAAAACTCCCTATGTTTTCTCCTATGGTCAGACTCCCGCCGCCCAGGAGATTGCTTTAAAAGTCCTTTGGGGAATTTGATAACAATTTAATCACATTACCCATTACCCATTACCCATTCCCTGATGCTTAACCTATATCGGTGGCTTCTGTCCAGTGACTTTGCATATTGTTATCGGAAAACCCTGGCTGTTTGTATTGGCCTATACTGAAAAAAAAAATTTGCTAAAATCAATTTTTAGATTACACTGAATGTGATGCCAAAAACTTCTCCGGCAACGCCAAAGAGGGCGAATTATGACTTATACAACTGTCCAGTTTTCATTAGATGTGATCAAAGACGAAGCCCGTCAACTCGTTAGTAAAGGGGTTGTTAGCCGTCAGCAACCCATCTATACACTCTGCCAATATATTCCAGCGCGGGAATGGGCCTGTGTAGAGTGTGAGTTGGAAGAATGCGACTTCTTACTCCGAGACCGAATTGGCGACTTAATTGGTCATGAAACCTGGGATAACGACTAAAATCCCAATTAAATTTGAGAACACAAAAAATCTTTCAAACATTATAAGTTTGTTCTGTATTGACTCCTCGGGTCGAAAATGAGTTTCCCTGCCGATTCAGGTGAATTCACGGACTCTATCCAACTATCCTTGAGTGGATCGTTCTAACTTAAAGGAAAGTTGTGTGGCGTCTGAGATTCCCAAGTCAAAAATAAAGTAAAAATTTAAGTGCGTGCGATAAGGTATCAGTTGCAACATGAAGTTAAACAATATTGAGATGGGTTCTGCAATTTGATATCATTTAATATACTAATCACGATAAATCCGCTCCACAGTTTTGAACCCAATTCATGTCAATACTGGTGCTGATCAGTGGAGTTGTGGAAGCAGGATTTATCGCCCTAATTACTAATTAGTCAGAAGCATTGGAGTCCCGCAGGCGTTTTAATTCCTCTCGTAACTCAGCAATTTGGGTCGTGAGTTCTTTAATTTCCTTCACGGGTTCTGGGTCTGAACTAAAGGGGACACTGGAAGTAACAACGGAAGCTGAAGTTGTTACTATTGTTCCCGTGTCTGTATTAATATTGGGAGAACGTTGGGAAAGAATTGTATCGACAAAATTTCGAGCTTCCTGTTCGGTCATTTTGCCTTTTTCCGCCCATTCTTCAGTTAATTCGCTAAACTGTGACTGAATTTTTCCTAGATTTTCATTGCGTTTGTAAGGATTTTGTAAAAGCTCGATCAGGGAAGATGTTGCTCCCAGGGTAACTCGAAATCCCTGATGGAATAAGTGGGTTAATTTTTCAGCATTCATAATCGTTAAAAAATTTTTCTAGTAGCAACTACAATACAAGCTGGGTTGAAATCAGCTTGTGGCGGGTTTCGTTGGGAATTAGTCGGCTAACCCCCGCAAGTAGACCGATTTTTCCCGTATATTCTAACAGCTTATTCCCGAACTTGGTCGAGGTATTGATTCACGTCCTCAATAATCCGGGTGAGTTCGGCTTCCGTGGTCAGTTTAATCCTTTCATCGCGGACAGTAATTAAGACTTTGGCGGCAAAGGGACTCGGCCAAATATTGGGATTACAGAAAACCTCTAAAAAAATATCTCCGGTATATTGATATTCCATTGGTTTTTGAGGGGTAGGTTTACCCCCGGCTCCTCCTGGGGCGTTTTTTGCCGCGACGGTTTTGAGTTTTTGCATTAATTCATCCAGTACCCCTTTTAAATTCTGAGCCGCTTCGGGGGTAAAACGCAGGGAAACCGAACCTTGGGTTAAATTAATTGTGAGTGGAGGAATAGACATAAAAGACTGATTTAAAACAATAATTGAAATCCTTTAATCTAATTTTACCTTCAAATTAACCGAAATTAACTTTTATATTTTTAGTGAAAATTAATCTCAATAGTTGGATTAACTAAATAGAGTGATATATTAAAAACAGTTTTTGATCCCCGTCAAAACTTCATAGGAAAATTTTTATGGTTCAGGATAATCGGGTAAAAATTCAATGGGTTTTGTTACTAACACTGGGTTTAAACCTAATGGTTATGTTAATTAAAGTGATTGTAGGCAATATGACAGGTTCTTTGAGCTTACTCGCCGATGCTCTGCATAGTGTCACCGATAGTGCGAATAATGTTTTAGGATTAGTTACGAATCATTTTGCCTCTCCCAACCCCGATCGCGAACATCCCTATGGTCATCAAAAATTTGATGCTTTGGGAGCATTAGGG